>JASHVU010000036.1 GCA_030044455.1 Acidobacteriaceae bacterium
ATTGTGGAATGCATCTCAGATCGCGTGGTTGCTATCCAGCGCGACGGGATACGTGATGCCGAACCTACTCACTGCCTTCTCGACATTCGGAGCCAGCTTCTCGATATCGAATTCCGGCGTGTGCACACCGATCACCACCAGGCCACTGTCCTTATACTTGTCGGCCCACGCACGAATATAAGGGATCGCGCGAATGCAGTTGATGCAGGAATAGTCCCAGAAATCGACTAAGACGACTTTCCCCTTCAGCTGCTTCGCGTTCTGCGGCGCGGAATTGATCCACCCAGTCGCGCCCGACAGACCGTACAAGGGTGAGCTGCCGACGATGCGGGGAGGTTCCTGTGCATTCGCCACGGTTCGAACTGCAAATGCGCCCAAGCCCATTGCGGCAACGAGCGCCAGCGCGCTCCATATCCGTCTCCGCGGCTCGAAACCGGTATCCATCTTATCTTCAATCCCCTATCGAGAACTATAAATAAGGTGAGGTGTAGCACAGGTAAGCGCCTCTCGTTATCGATAAGGTTATACTGTCTCAGAAACAGCCAAGAGAAACACAAGGGCAGAACGCAGAGCGAACTCGACGGCACGAAAACTGGAGACCTATGAACAATAACGGACTGAATTACGGCCGCGCGACGAATCCCTGGGATACGTTGGCTGCGCCATTGGAGCAGTGGGTGACAGCGGTTAAGACGTGGACTGACATGTGGTCGGCCTTTCTTCCGGCCAGCTGGCTGAGTTCCCCTCAACAGGCATGGAACCCCGGCGGCGTGAGCCAACACGGCGTAGGGCCTGCGGCGTCATCTGTTGCCGTGCGCGTTTCATCCGAGCGCCCCACCGAAGTGATGGCGACTCTGGCGCCGGGCAGCGAGTATCTGCCCCTGGTGGCCGAGGTGGCGAACCTGCCGGGGATCTCGATCTCTCGCCAGGGCAGCATAGTGCGCGTGGAGCTGCAGGTTGCGCCCACGCAGGCAGCGGGAACCTATCAGGGCAGCATTACGGCGGCGGGTCGAGAAGTGGGCACAATCAGCGTGACGATCCTGGAACCGCCGGCGGCTGCTGTGACCGGACTCAGAACACGCAAGCGCAAACCAAAAGCTACCTAGGTTTCTTCACAATGGAATGCGGGTCTCCGAAACCGTGTTGCGACACTGGCGCGGTCGGGACAGCATCCAGCATCGAGGGAGTTCAATGTCTACCCCTTTCCCGTTCGGCCTCATCAACCTGGCCGGCTATGGTCAGATGCGCGGAGTGACCCTGGCTCGTCCAACGGACGCCGTGCGCAACCTGCTGCCCGCCGGCCTCGAGCTCGGCGACCAGGACGTGACACCGAAGGGCACGCACCCGCTGGTTCTGTTGTTCAACAACATGATTCGGGCCGAGCTATCGTTCCCCAATCTCATGCCCAGCCTGACGTATCACGAACACTTCATCGCCATCCCTTTTACCTACCTGTCTCGCACATCCTTCGTTCCCGGTTACCCCGGCCCATACTACTACCTGGTAAAGGGCTATCTCGACAGCTTCTTCGCAACGCTCGGTGGGCGGTACTTCTGGGGGCTTCCCAAGGAACTCACGAACCTGCGGGTCACCGCCAGTCAATATAACGTATACAACCCCTGCGGACGGCGACTTACTTCTCTGGCCTGGAAAAATCAGAGCGAGAATACCTTTCGATCCATCGATGAACTGCCCAACTTCAACCCGATTCGATGGATGCTCACCCGTCCCATCATATCGATGATGCCGGCTGCGATTGGGCCATTCTTTGTGGTCAGCGAATTCAACATTCAATGGGAAGCCGCGACTTTACGGCCTCTCCAAACGAAGGTCGAGGTTGATGTCGCATTCGTTCCCGGATACGAATGCGGGCGCTACCCGATATCCGGCTGGTCACCGGGCATTGATCAATCGGTGCTGGGCTCATATGAGCTCCAGGCGCCCTGGAAAATCACTACCATCTACCCTCCCCTGCTCGCAAATGGCTAGGTTGTATCGACATATAGCAGTGGGCGGCTTTGCGAGCAGAAATTGCGCCGTACTCGACGGAGGACGAAGGCTTTGGCCATTCCAAGGCGAGGACGACAACAAAGTACGGCGCAATTTACGCCGCAACCCTTCGGGCTGGGGCCAATTTTCCTCATCTCTTTGTCGCTCGTCGCTAACAGACGCCCGGTATGCGTCGCTCCTCGCTTCGCGATATGAGCAAAATTGGCTCCCAGCGACGCCCGCTCCTATATGCCGATACAACCTAAAGAACCTGATTGCTAGCGCCTCAAAAAGCCTGTAGCATGGGCCTCAGAGATTTCCCCCAGCTATCCGATGGAATAACGTCAACCGGCAGGGACGTTGGGTTTGTGACGGTTTAGGCCGTACGGGCTCCAATGTTGCACTGCGGAGACATTCCAATATGAACGCAAGAACAGGTGGACAAGGCATTGTAAGAGCGATTCTATTCGCGGCCTTTTTCGCTCCGGTTCTGGTCTGCGCACAAGTCAGCTACGATGCCGCAATCCTCAGGGGCACTATCTTCGATTCGGGCGGGCTGCTGGTTGAAAACGCCGTCATTACATTGACCAACCCGGCCACCGGCGTCACTAGAACTGCAACTTCGGGGGAAGACGGCAGCTATCAGATGCCTGCACTTCCACCGGGCGTTTACAAGATGACCATCGTGAAAGATGGCTTTGACAAGGCAGTTGTCGGCAATTTAGTTCTTACGGTCGGGGCAGCCGTAACTTACGACGTTCATCTGAAAATCGGAACCGTCAAACAAGTGGTTGAAGTAACCGACCGGCAAACCCTGATCGACACGGAACAGACCCAGCAGGCCAACACAGTAAATCAGGCCCAGGTAGAAAATCTTCCCAATATCGCCCGTCTTTTCACTGATCTGATTTATACGGTCCCGGGGGTTAATAACTCCAATGCTGCTTCAATACAAGATCCGAATGTAGGTACGGGATACCTTTCGTCGGGATTCTCGATCGGCGGCAGCAACGGCCGCAACAATCTGATCACCATCGACGGTGGCGAGAACGACTATGGGTCCGGAGCACCCCGGGTCCGGAATGTTCCCCTCGACTCGATCCAGGAGTTTCAGGTCAATCGCAGTTCATTTGCCGCCGAGTTTGGCAACACCGTGGGGACCGCAATCAATTTCATCACTAAGAGCGGAACCAATAATCCTCACGGTAGTGTCTCAGCCTATTTCCACGACGAAAATGTCGACTCAGTGAATTATTTCAACCGTTTGATTGCCCCCGGTTCAAAGCCATTCGAGCAGAGTTTCATTCCCAGCGGAACATTCGGCGGTCCAATCAAGCGCGACAAGCTGTTTTTCTTCACAGCCTACGAACACCAGCGACTCGACTTTGCGACCTCACAGAATTATTCCCGCACCACGGAGTTCGA
>JASHVU010000406.1 GCA_030044455.1 Acidobacteriaceae bacterium
GAGTGCATGCCGCGCATATGTTTACCCGCAGCGAGCCGGATGGCAGCCTGCTGGTCGCAGCCTTCAACTACAGCCGCGATACGAGTGAAAACTTGATGATCGAATTGTCGCGATTGGGACTTGACACGGCAAAGCAATATCGCATGACCGATTTGTGGACAGGAAATGTCAAGAATGTGAGGCGGTCGGTCACTTTCGAGCTCGGGCCCGCGCAGTCGACGATTGTGCGTTTGGCCGAACAATAGATCTGCCGGTATTGTGAGACCCCCACCGGTGTTTCCAACGCGCTTCGGATGGAACGGAGTGGAATTGCCTCCCGTTGGAAGTGCTTACTCAACCGTAACTGACTTCGCCAGATTCCTGGGCTGATCCACGTCGCAGCCGCGCCGCACGGCAATGTAATAGGCCAGCAGCTGTAGCGGCACAATCTCAATCAGCGGCGAAAGCAATTCAGGGGCCGGCGGAATATGAATGACGTGCTCCACCAGGTCGCCGATCGATGCGTCGCCCTCGGTGGCAACGGCAATCACCCGTCCCGAGCGTGCGGTCACTTCCTGGATATTCGAGAGCGTCTTTTCGTAGCGCAGTTTTGAGGCCGCGTCGGCTGAGTCGCGCGTGGCAATCACCACCACCGGCAGCGACTCGTCAATCAACGCGTTGGGCCCATGCTTCATTTCGCCGGCAGGGTAACCCTCGGCGTGAATGTACGAGATTTCTTTCAGCTTGAGCGCACCCTCAAGAGCAATTGGGAAATGAATGCCGCGGCCGAGGTAGAGAAAATCCCGCGAAGTGGCAAAATCTTTCGCCAGCGCCTCGCACTGCGCCGAGCGGGCGCGCAGAACCTCCTCGATCTTGGCGGGAATGCGTCCCAGTTCGGTGATCAGCTCTATCGATTGATCCGTATTGAGGTGTCCGCGCAGCTGGCCAAGCTTGAGCGCCAGCAAGAAAAGTGCTGTGAGCTGCGAAGTAAAGGCCTTGGTGGAGGCGACGCCGATCTCCGGTCCGGCGTGGGTGTAGATGGCTCCATGCGCCTCGCGCGCCACCATCGCACCCACAACGTTACAGATGGCAACAGTCTTTGAGCCAAGAGCCTTCATCTCGCGCTGGGCGGCGAGCGTGTCGGCGGTTTCTCCCGATTGCGTGATCAACAGGCCAAGCGAATTCGGGTCGGCGATGGGCGAGCGATAGCGGTACTCGCTGGCGTAGTCCACGTCCACCGGCAAGCGCGCCAGCCGCTCAATCATGTATTTGCCGGTGAGCGCGGCATGCCAACTGGTGCCGCAGGCCGCAATGTTGATGCTCGAAGCGCGCGCCAGTTCGCCGTCGCCAATCTCCATCTCGCCCAGGAAGACATGGCCGGAGTCAAACGAGACCCGCCCCAGCGTGGTGTCGGTCATGGCCCGCGGCTGCTCCCAGATTTCCTTGAGCATGAAATGCTTGTAGCCGCCCTTTTCTGCCTGGATCGGGTCCCACTGGATGCGCGTCAGCTCCCGTTTGATAGGGTGGCCGTCGAAGTCGGTCAACTCCACGCCGTCGCGGGTAATGATTGCCATGTCGCCGTCGGCGAGAAAGTAAATATGCCGCGTGTGGTGCAGAATTCCCGGCACATCGGAGGCGACAAAATACTCTCCCTCGCCCACGCCGATAATCACCGGAGGCCCGAGGCGTGCGGCCACGATCTTGTCCGGTTCTGCGGCCGACAGAACTCCCAGGGCAAAGGCGCCCGTGAGCCGTCGCACCGCGCGGCGCAAAGCTTCTTCGAGCAGTATCGGCCTGCCTTCAGATTTGGCCTGGCGCTGGATCTGCTCGATCAGGTGGGCAATGATCTCGGTGTCGGTCTCGGTGACAAACTTGTGCCCCAGCGCCGTGAGCTCGCGTTTTAGCTCAAGGTAGTTCTCCACTATGCCGTTGTGAACCACCACGATACGGCCGGTACAGTCGCGGTGCGGATGGGCATTCTCTTCTGTCGGACGGCCATGCGTGGCCAGCGCGTGTGCCCGATGCCGAAGGTTCCATCCAGCGGATGGTCGTGCAACAGCTCTTCAAGGTTGGCCAGCTTGCCGGGCGCCCGCCACACCTCCAATGTCTCGCTCGATGGCTTGCCCACCGCAATTCCTGCCGAATCGTAACCGCGGTACTCCAGGCGCCTGAGGCCCTCAAGAATGACGGGCACGACTTTCTTTTTGCCGATGTACCCCACAATGCCGCACATGAATCGATTCTATGCGAACCGCCGCTCCACACTCGCGCAACCCTGAAGCTATTGATAAACCGGCAGTTGTTTTCGCGTGCGGCGCTCAAGAGTTGGCCTCCGGCGGGGGTTGCAATCATTCGCACTGCCATTTTTGTGTGAGTTTGACTAGAATGACATCCAATTCATAGGACAAACGTCTGAATTCATTCGGAGTGACTTTCAGCGATGTTTGGAATCGGCGATCTAAAACGCAAGCTTCACAAGTTGGGCTACCCCGAACAGCCACGGGCCGAGCGGCTGCCTGCCGCCGCCCGTCTTGCCGCCCATTGCGACACCGAATTCAACCACATCGATGCCGGAGTCAAAGACATCAGTTCGACCGGACTCTATCTCGTCACGGAAAAGCGCTTCGCTACCGGCGAGGTTGTCCATCTCTCCCTTCACGCGCAGGGGTCTGGAGAGAACCACTCAGAGCTGGAGATCGCGGTGGACGCTCGCGTGACGCGCCTGGGACAGGACGGCATCGGCCTCTCGTTCGTTTTACCGGCCGGGCTCGACACCAATCTGTGGACCGTGCTGGTGAGGAATACCGTATTTCTCACCGAGGCAAGCGAGATCGCCCAAATGTTCAGGACGCTTCGGACCATCCTCTTCCTATGCCGTCTGTGCCAATCGGGAGCCGAGGAAGCAATTCTCTTGCTTGGGGGCCAGCTTGATCCAGCCCGAACGGAATGCGTCTTTGAAATCGCGCTGGGCGCGGAAAAGCTGCTCTCCACCGAACACAACGCCGACAAAATGCGTGCCGATCCCAAGCTCGTCGCTCATCTCATGCGCGAAGGCTCGTGGGCCCATTCCGTTCAGCAAAAGCAGCTCTGGATAGGGCTGTTCGCGAATTCGTGCAAGCCGGAAGGATGGGACGACTCGAACATGGTCTTCGCCGACATGCTGGTCAATATAACGCCGGCCCAGGCAACCATCTTTATCGAAGGCTCAAACCGGGCACTCTCATCGATGCGGGAGACTGACACAGCGCCGCCTCGTCGAATCGTTCTATCGCCCCACGACATGATCGAGCTGACGCACATGTACGACCTGACCCGCGTGGCCACAGATGTCGCCTATCTCTACAATCTCGGCGTGATCGACAAGCTCTTCGATTTTACCTCGTACGTTGAGACCGAAAACTTCGACATAACACCGAGTACCGTGGGCATCGATCTCTTCCGTCGCTCGAGCCGCGGCCTGACCTATGAAATCCCGATTCACGAGCCAATTGTGACTACGCAAATAGAAGCGTAGATCGGCAGGACTGGCACAGCTCTGTTGCGGGCACAGGAAAACTGAGATACCGGCAAGGCTGCGCCCGGATCATGTAGCCCCGGCCTCCAGACCGGCTGTTCTGGAGGGTCTCCAGATCCTCCAGCGAAGCAGCCGATCCGCCAATTCTCCCTTCTCGCGCTTGCCGCAAGAAACACTGGCGAAGAGCTGCTGACCGCTTCATTCCTCTATTTCATACCGGAATTCTTCGATCACCGGGTTAGTAAGCACATCGCGGGCTATCTTCTCTACGTGCGTCCTGGCGGCCTCTTGCGTCAGATCGCCGGCCAGCGAAAGCTCGAAATACTTGCCCTGCCTTACCCCCGTGACTCCCGCAAAGCCGATCTTGCGCAAGGCGTTCTGGATGGTTTGGCCCTGGGGGTCCAGGACCGATGTCTTCAGCGTGACATAGACATGCGCCTTCATCATCCGTGATTATAGTAGTTCAGGCGATTCGACGGGACCTGTTTGCCTTTTTACTCCGAGCGGCTCGATTGAGCCGTAGCCAAATTCCCCAACCGCGCCGAAGAAAGAGGAAAAATGACCAACTATCTGGAACTGCCCGTCGGCGATCGCTGCCCTGAAATCTTCCGCTGCGTCATCGAGATTCCCAAAGAGGGCGTGCAGAAGTTCGAATACGACAAGCAGCTCCACGTTTTCAAGCTCGACCGCAACCTGCACTCGCCAGTCCACTACCCCGGCGACTACGGGTTCATCCCCTCCAGCCTGAGCGACGACGGCGACCCTCTCGACGTGCTGGTGCTGGTGCCCAGTCCGAGCTTTCCCGGTTGCGTGCAGGAAGTGCGCCCCATCGGCCTGTTGGAGATGCTTGACCAGGGCGTGCTCGACGAAAAGGTGCTGGCCGTCGGCAAAAACAATCCTCGCTACGCCAACGTGTGGAATTACACCGACACATACCCGCATCTGCTCAAGGAGATCACGCATTTCTTCGCCATTTACAAAGA
>JASHVU010000407.1 GCA_030044455.1 Acidobacteriaceae bacterium
ATGTACGTGCCCCTCGCGCCTTCGGACTTCGACCTCAACCGTGACATGGGCAACTTCAACTACAAGTCGATTGCGCGGCTCAAGCCGGGCGTGACCCTTGCCCAGGCCAACGCGGAGCTTGAGGGATTGCAACAGGCTTACTCGCTCTCAGCACATCTGCCGCTTCATTTCGGAATGGCGCTTACCCCACTGGCCAAAGATGTCACCGCAAATATCAGCGGAGCGTTATGGATGCTGTTTACAGCGGTGGGCTGCGTACTCCTGATTGCCTGCGTGAACCTGGCGAATCTGCAACTGGCTCGCGCCGCCAACGCAGAGCGTGAGACGGCAGTGCGGGCCGCGTTAGGAGCCAGCCGGGCGCGACTGTTCCGCTTTCGGTTCACTGAAAGCCTGGTGCTGGCGGCGATGGGCGGTGCAACCGGAGCGGCGCTGGCTCAAGGCGGCGTGCGGCTGCTGATTGCCATGGCACCCAAAACCATTCCCCGGCTTGATGAAGTCCACGTCAGCCTGCCTGTACTGTGTTTCGCCGCGGCCATATCGATTGCGTCGGCGCTTGTATTTGGCACCTTACCGGCATTGCGCTCGCTGCGAGTGTCCCCGCAATCTGCGCTGCAAGCCAATTCAACACGCATGGCCAACACCCGCGAAGGCCGGCGCACGCGCGGTTTGCTGGTGGCCGGCCAGGTAGCGTGCACTCTCACGCTCCTGGTGGTTACAGCGCTGGTGCTGCGCAGCTTCTCGCGCCTCTTGCGCCAGGATCGCGGCTTCTCGACAAGCCACGTCACGGTCGCCCAGGTTGATTTGTTTTCGCCACAGTATGGCGACTTCGAATCCCCCTCCACATTTAAGGCAAACAAGCTGGCCTTTGCCGACCGCGTACTCACCGCGCTCAGGCAACTGCCCGGCGTGCAGTCGGCAAGCATAACCAGCGCCGCGCCGCTCACCGGCGAAACCTGGGTCGACACGCTGCAGCGTCCCGATCACCCAGTGCCTCCTGCCGAGCAACCCGCCATCAACGTGCGATGGATCGATCAGGACTATTTGCGCACCATGCAAATTCCGCTGGTTGCGGGCCGCAACTTTACCGCCGCCGATCGCGCCAACCCAATGGTCGCGCTCATCTCAGAACAGACCGCGCGCGAGGGCTTTTCCGGCGAAAATCCGGTGGGCAAAGAGATCGGCGACATTGTGCCGGATGCGCCGACGGGTGTGCGCATCGTTGGCATTGTGGCCGATGCCCGCGTCAACGGCCTGCGCGATCAGGCTGCCATGGTCTACATCCCGTACTGGGCCTTTACGCCCTGGACTCTCTCGTTCCTGGTGCGCAGCCCACAGCCGGCTGATGCGATGATTCCAGAAATTCGGCGCGCGATTTGGCAAACCGATTCAAAGGTGGCGATACCGGCAATCAAATCGCTCGACGAACAGCTCAGTGAGTCGGTTTCCTCCGAGCGCTTTCAGGCGATTGTGCTCACCAGCTTCGGCGCCGTTGCGCTGCTGCTGGCTGCGCTGGGCGTCTACGGCGTGCTTGCCTATTCCGTCTCGCTGCGTCGGCAGGAATTCGGAATTCGTATCGCGCTGGGCTCGGGCAAAGGCGTGCTGGTGCAGTTGGTCCTGCGTCAGGCCGCTGTACCCGTTCTGCTCGGAACTGTTGCAGGCCTGCTGATGACGCTGGTGGTTCTGCGCTGGGTGCGCAGTTTGCTTTATCAGACTCCAATTGCCGACCCGGCTGCAATTCTGGGCAGTGTTGCACTGCTTCTCATTGCGGCTACGGTGGCAGCAATCGTCCCGGCGCGAGCAGCAGCATCGATTGATCCAATGCGCGCATTAAGGATTGATTAGCACTCAAACCGTCACCCCGATCCTGTCGTTGTGCTCGGCCGTCTTCGCTTCTCTTCAGGCGCCGTTTGTCTTTGTATGCGGTGCGGAATGGTGGCTCTCATGAAAAGCCCGCCTGCGCGCGTTTGCCTTCCGATAGACCCCGAAAGCCGCAAATGCACTCACGTACATGCGCTCCAAGCAGGCAGCGCACCGGACCGGGTACGAAAACATTAAAAGGCGCGCAAGATCCGTATGGCGAAGCCGCGATAGACGAAGTCTCTCCGACCCGCAAAGTGAGCATTTCATGCCCTCGAACTCCTTAAAGGCAACCAAAATCAACGCCGGGGCAAGTGAAGAAATCAGGGAAGGTGTGCGAATCAACTCACAACGAACCGCTGCCCTAAGCTAGCACACTTAAGGTTTTCCCGGCAGCAAGTGCCCGTGAATGCTCTGTGAAGCATTCTTTACGGTGGTTCGCCGTTGAAGAGTTGAGCCGCCTATGAAGGAAACAGTGAGCCCGTCGAACCGGGGATGGCGGACATGCGGGAACGCCGCCGAGGCAGCTGCGGATCGGGCGAAGCCAGCAGGCCGGCAATCTCACGCAGCTCCGAGCGCGCCTGGCCGATCATCGCGGCCAGTTTGTCGCGCCGCTCGGCTCGATCGGCAGGTAAACGCAAGGCAGATTGCGGATTGCGGCGCGGAGCCGCTTGATCGAGCACCTGGCGGGCGCCCGGAATCGTGTATCCTTCCTCATGGACCAGGCGCTTGATATCAAGCACCATCTCAACGTCGCGGCGACGGTATAGGCGCTGGCCGGTTCCGCTCTTGTTGGGCTTGAGCTGCGGGAATTGCGACTCCCAGAATCGAAGTACGTAGGTTTCAAGCCCGCAGATGCGTGCCACATCCCCGATCTTAAAGTACAGGCGGTCAGGGATCGCGGGGGACTCGGCGGGGGAAGCGGCGCGTTTCCGCAACGGTTGGGTTGACATAGAATTCTGCATAAGCGGATGCACCTGAAATGCCACCACGCTCTCCGTGCGAGTATAGAAAGGCGGATCGAGCTATAACAATGGCTCAATGGGGGGATGAACCATAGTAATCACTCTTCGGGTACGCGCTTTAACAAATCGTGGGACAACGCGGGCTTCCCGGGTCCGGTTTTTCTGACCCGGGAAGCCTCGCAACTCCTGATACCAAATCCTCCGAAAGGGCATCAATACACTCATGAGCACTGAAAAAGCGACATTTGCAGCCGGTTGCTTCTGGGGCGTTGAAGCCGCGTTTGCGGCCATTCCAGGTGTGACGGCAACTGCCGTTGGTTACGAGGGCGGTTCTCTCCTCCGTCCCACCTACAAGGACGTTTGCACCGACCAGACCGGCCACGCTGAAGTAGTTGAAATCGACTTTGACCCCGTAAAAGTCAGTTACCAGCAACTGCTCGACACGTTCTTCAAGCTCCATGACCCCACGACATTGAACCGCCAGGGTCCCGACTGGGGCACGCAGTATCGCTCGGCTATCTTCTTCCACTCACCGGAGCAGGAGCAGCAAGCCTTGGCAAAAATCGATCAATTGACTGCGGCCGGCGCGTACAAGCCCAGGCGGATCGTTACCAGGGTCGAGCCGGCGCAAAGCTTCTGGCGCGCCGAGGAATACCACCAGCGCTACCTCGAGAAGCGCGGCATGGCAAGCTGCCATATTTAGGCACGGGGCCCTTAGCGCTTCTCGAACTTCTGGTTATACGAAGGCTCGCCATTGGCCGGATGCCAAATGAAGGAGTGAAGAAACCTGCGGCTCATGTGCAGATTCATTCGCTCGACGTAAGCCTTGAGCCCATCGCGATAGCTCTGAAATGCGATCTTAAGCTCACCGTCCGGGTCGAACTCAACGCAACGAGGAGCAGCGTTCCACCATCCGTGCCGCTCTCGAAGAACGAAGATCTCCTTTCCGTTCAAAAACTCCGTCTCCAGCGATAGTTCGTAGAACTCTGCCGGTTCCGGACTTTTGTTTGGTTTGTCGGTATTGAAAAGTACATCCTGCATAATCTCACTCATTCGCATTCAATGCGCGGATCATCCCCACGCGCCTGTCATCTCCTTATGAGTCGATTCGATCTGTTCGGGGGCCCATTCATCGGCAAGCTTCGCGATATGCCACATATCCCGCGAGCTTTTCCGCAGCTTCCGGCCGAGAAGTTAATGCGGACTCCGTCGCCGGCATGTGGTATGTCCGCAGTTCTTCAAGCCGCACGACATCGCGCAGTTCCCGTTTCCACCCGGGAGCCCGTGTGCGGTCCTCTTTGTTTGGGATTTCGATGCGCTTCAGGGAATGGAGAGAACTCTTGCGCAACAATCCAACGATCTATTTCGAGGGGAATCTGTGTTTCGCACTTCTGTTACATCGACAAAACCTCGCTACGCAAACTTCCGGGAAAAGGCAACTCCTCCAACACACGCGCAGCCGCCTGCGCACCCTTTTCCGGATCGACAAACAGGGCCGTCGCCCAAAACTTCACAATCCCGCTCCGCTGTTCCTCAAGGCCCTGGCGGCAGAGCGGGTCTGTCTCCAGTGCAATCTTGAAAATCGGAGCCGTGAGAAAGTAATTCGCATTTGCGCCGAGCATTGCCCCCAGCGCGCGTACCCAGTCAACTTCTCGCAGCTCGCCGGCTTCTATTCCTTCCTCGATGGTTTTTCCGAACTTCGCGATCGTCGGCCGCAGAACTCCTGCCTCCAGTGCGGCGAGGATTTCCTCGGTTCGATCCGAACGCAAAAGCATCTCCTGCTGCATCAGGCTCATGGCCTCAGGGTTCGTGGCAAAGCGGTCGAAGTGCAGCACCACCGCACGCAGCATCCGCTCTCCCGCGCTTCCCGCGGATGAAAGCCCTTCGTCGGCGCGCTCGGCGATCTGCTGAACGGCGCCGAGCACCACTGCCTTGTATAACCCCATCTTGTTC
Source organism: Acidobacteriaceae bacterium (assembly GCA_030044455.1). Classification (GTDB taxonomy): domain Bacteria; phylum Acidobacteriota; class Terriglobia; order Terriglobales; family Acidobacteriaceae; genus Telmatobacter. Next base: position 4,776 of record JASHVU010000407.1, read on the forward strand.
TTAAAGTGGTAATACAGCAGTGACGCGTTCACATCTGCCGCTTCAGTAATAGCCGCTGTGCTGGCCCCATCGAAACCGTGGCGGCGAAACTCAAGGCTGGCAGCGTGCAGAATCAGCGCTCTCGTATGCTCAGCCTGATCCTGGCGCTTCGGTTTTGCTGTATCCACTTTCATTGATAGAATGCTCAATCAATAATTTGATTAGACCCCGATAGGAAACCGGTTGCAAGCCTAAAATTGACCCCTTTTGCTTGGGACGGGCGAGCGTGCAGGGGGCTTCCTTTATCTGCAACAAAAACAAATATTTGCAAAGTGGAAACGTTCTGCAACCGTATCGCATAATGGTATAGAAAATCGATTGATTAACGATTGAAAGCGACGCTGGGAATTTAGGCTATCGCGGTGCCCGCTCACTCAATGCGCAGGGCCTTTACAGGATCAATTGACGCGGCGCGGCGAGCCGGAATGATGCCGGCAATGGCAGCCGCAAGCAGCAGCACTCCAATGGCCACGGCCATCACTGGCACATTCACACTGGTGATCTCGTAAAGCTGTGACTTGACGTAGCGCACGCAGAAAATAGCGATCGGCACCCCGATGGCAAGACCGATGACAGCCTGCAGCATCGCTCCCCGCATCACCGTTCCAATCACGTGGCTGCGCGCCGCACCGAGCGCCATGCGAATGCCGATCTCCGGCGTTCTGCGCACAACCGTATAGGCCGTCACGCCGTACAGGCCAATCGCAGCCAGCAGCAGGGCCAGCAGGCCAAAGAGTGAAGTGAGCCGCGCGATCAGGCGTTCCTCGATAAAGCGGTCGTCAATCTGCTGCTGAAAGGTCTCGAACTTCACGATCGTCAGATTGGGATTGATGCTGGCCAGGTTCTCGCCCACGATCTTCTCCAGGTTGGGGATGGGACGGGCAGTCTCAAGCACGATTGCGCCGGCGTACATCGATTGGTCTTCGTCGAGGTGATAGGTGGGATCGCTGGCGCTGCCGGCAGGCTGTGTGAGCGATAGAAAATACATGGCGTGGTTCTTCCAATAGACGCTGGTGTAAGTGGTGTCTTCCACCACGCCCACGATCTCATGCGCTCCATCCGTGCCTGGGTGTTGGGGATCATCAAAGCCAAAGCGATGGCCAATGGGATTGCGCTTGCCGAAAAACTGCTTCACAAACTCCTGGTTGACGACCGCCACGGACGGCGCATTCATGGTGTCCTGCGAGGTGAAGCCGCGGCCCGCCACCACGTGCGTGCCCACCGAGTCGAAGTACTCCGGCGTGGCTTTTACCCAGCTTGCGCCCTTGTTAATGTCGGGCTCTCCCTGAATCTTTACGCCCGATCCCCAATTGTCATCTTCCATCGGCGTATAGGTGGCCAGCCCGACCTTAAGCACGCCGGGAATGGCGTGGAAGCGATCCACAATGGCCTGGTAGAGCGGCTCGACCTCAGTGTTCTTGTACCCCGCCGCCTGCGGATTGATGTGGGCGATATAGCGATTCGTCGCATCCAGTTTCATGTCGACGTTTTCGGCCTTGCTGAGGCTCTGAGCAAAAAGGCCAGCGGCAACCAGCAGCACCAGCGAGAGCGCGGCCTGCACAACAACCAGCGCGCGCTGCAGCCACGATGCTCCCTGAGCGGTGGTGCGCGCGTTCGAGCGCAAGGCGTCCGCGGGCTGTGTGCGCGCGGCCATCAGCGCCGGCGCCAGGCCAAACAGTACGCCCGTCACCACCGAGAGCACCAACGCAAAGCCGATCACCAGCGGCGACGGCGACGACGCCACCGGCATGTTTTGCTGGTCGGGAAAGGCCAGCGCCAGCAATGCATGCGCTCCAAGATACGAAACCGCAAGACCGAGCAGCCCGCCCATGCCCGCGAGAAGAACGCTTTCAGTAAGTAGCTGGAGCACGATACGGCTTCGCTGGGCGCCCAGAGCCGAACGGATCGAAAGCTCGGCGCGGCGGCTCATGCCGCGCACCAGCAGCAGATTGGCAATATTGGCGCACGCCACCAGCAACACCAGCGCGGCAATCCATTCAAGCAGTTTCAAATGGTCCTTGTAATCGTCCTGGATGCTTTGGATGCCTCCGCCTCCGGGCGTCAGCACCACGTGGGTACGTGGAAGTACCTTTTTTGCGCGCTGATCGCTAAAAGTCTTCAGCGTCGCGTACTCCTGTTTGAGCAGCGTACTGGCCTTGGCTTGGAGCGCCGGAATCGAAGTTCCTGGCTTGACCCGGCCAATGATGTAGGCCCACTGGGTATCCGGATCGCTGAAGTACGGTGCGCCGATGACCGTGTCCATGGCGTTCATGGGCAAAAAATACTTGGGCGGGTTGGTGTCGATGCGGTCGCCGTAGAATCCCTTCGGTGCGACGCCGATGATAGTGACCGGCTTGGTGTTGACGTAGAAAGTGCTGCCCACGACCTTCGGATCGCCGGCGAAATCCTGTTGCCAGGCGTCATAGCTCATTACGCCGGTGATCGGTGCGCCCTTCGTATCGTCGCCATCCACAAAAAACCGCCCCGCAGCCGGCGAAAGGCCGAAGACGCGGAAGTAGTTGGCGGAGACGAAGGTGCCCATTACGGACTTGGCGACAGTTTGCGGTCCCGCTCGACGCACGGTAATGGGCCGCCAGGCGTAGCCCGACTCCATCGCCGCCAGCTCTTCAAACTCCGGCAGGTTCTTCTTGAACATTTGATACGTGTCGGTGGCAAACAGCGAGTAGTCGCCCTCGTCGTTCCAGCCGCCGTTCACGCAGCAATCGTCCTGGTCGCCAATGCGGAACAGGGTTTTGGGATCGGTGACCGGAAGGTTATGCAGCAGGATAGCGTTGACCAGCGTGAAGATAGCCGAATTGGCGCCGATGCCCAGTGCGAGGGTGAGCAGCACCGTGGCTGCAAACCCCGGCGTCTTACGCAATTGCCGGAACGCAAAGCCCAAATCCTGCAACAGAAATTTCATTGACCGACCTCCGGACCTACCATAAGCCAAACAGGTTGAAATAATGTTACACGCAGTAACAGTTTGACGCCAAGAAATTGATTTTGGCACGATAGCCGTCAGACCCTGGCCTGCGCTATTCTTATCGCCTGTCCCCCATTCCGCACAAAGCGAGGTCTCGGAATGCACAAACTTCTTCAGGTTTTAATGGCTGGATTCTTGTCTCTGCCGTTAGCATTGTGCGCGCAACAGGCACCTTCGGCTCCCCCAGCCAACCCCATCACGGCCAGCGAAAAGGGCCTGTACTCGGTCATCGTCGGTTCGGTAGTGCGAGCGGCAGAGAAGATGCCGGAAGAGAATTACGCCTTCAA
>JASHVU010000408.1 GCA_030044455.1 Acidobacteriaceae bacterium
GTAGGCGTTGTCCAGGCCGAACAGGTCATCAGCTTTCTGCGCGAAAAGCTGTAGCACTCTTGTTTCGCCTGTCATTCCCGGCTGGTGGTCTGAAACATCCACCGCACGCCGAATCTGTCATTGAGGGCTCCGTAGCTGCCAAAGAACTGTTCTTTGAGCGGATTGGTTACCTTTGCGCCGACTGAGAGTTTCATAAATAGCCCCTTGAGCTCCTTGAGCGATCCGCCGTTTAGGAACAGGCAGGTCGTATTCGTCGGCTCCGGCTCTTCGCTGAGAGCGAGCCAGTCAGAAGCCGAAATCTCAACTGCTCCGCTTTTCAAATACGCCGTTAAGATCTTCCCCTGTTGGAACGCCTGCATCTGATCCTTCGCCGGCGAGTCCTCCACTCTGGTGAAGCTCAATTCTCCGCCGAACACCGATTTGTAAAACTCCATTGCTTCGCGGCAAGTTCCATCGAACAGAAGATACGGGGTCAGCTTGGTCATTTTGTCTCCTTTAGTGGGGGGCGCCAGCGCACGGCCTTTATAGCGAGTAGGCAAAGCGGCCAGTGCCGCAGTGGATACCGCAGCTCTGACGAAGCGGCGGCGCGAGTAAAAGTCGATGATGAACATCGGGTTTGTTCCTTCGTTCAAAGTGGATTGCATCTGGCGGCACGCTTTTGCTCCTAATTGCCCTCATATTCTTCGCGCAGCGCCTCGCCCAGCCGGTCGAGCTTCTTTTCCCACGCTGTCCGGTGTTCACGAATCCATTGCTCGAGCGTGTCTAACCCGCCAGGCTCCAGACGGCAGACCCGCACGCGGCCGAGTTTTTCGGTGTGCACAAATCCCGCGTTCTCGAGGATTTCGAGATGCTGGATCACTGCCGTGAGAGTAATTCCCAGCGGCGTCGCCAGTTTCGAAACCGAAGCGGGCCTATGAACCAGCGCGTCGAGAATGGCCCGCCGCGTCGGATCGCCAAGCGCGTGAAACAGCCGATCGATCTGCGGTTGACCGTCAGGCATCACTGCTTCGGCCTTCGCCGCTCTCATCGCTTCTCCAGGTGCTCAGCAACGCGTTCGAGCAGCCCGCGCCACCCTTGCTCAATCATCTTTGCCCCATCCGGCCAATCGATGAACGTCCCCTGATTGGTCAATACCAGGTCCGTTCCTGTTCCCGAGGGCAGAAACTCGAGAGTCAGCAGCGTGATCGAGATGGGCTTTCCATTCAGCGACATCCTTTGCGCTGCAACAATCCGCTGGTTGTGGACAATGTCCTGATAGCGCGACTCGTTCACGATCTCCGATCCAGCAATGGGGTGGCCTTCCTTGAAGCGATAGTGAAGGCGTTCCATCCCATTGACCCTGAAGTCCATCTCGAATTCCTGTACGTCGTGTTCCCCTTCGGCGTACCACCGGCGCTTGCGCTCCACCTCCGCAAAAGCACCAAAGACGCGATCCGGGGGTTGCGGGTAGTTGCGTTCAACCACAAATGTGTCATGGATGGTCGTGGGTTCAACGGTAGTCATACGGTGTCCCTTCGTGAGAGATAGTGAAGCAACTGCTTCAGTATTATCCGAGCCGAACAAATTGTCAAGTCAATACTTCAGTATCATTCTCCTTCGACAGAGCCGCGGCTATCCCCGCTGGGTTCGCTTGCCGAGCTGATTGGAATTCCCATCCGCAGAAATCTCTTGACTTCGTTTTCCGGCTCTCGCGTGCCACCGCGATCACCGGTTTTTCTTCATTTCAGTGGTACACTTTCGCCATTCGCAGCCCAAAAGCCTTCTTGAGCGCCGTGGTGCGCCGGCAGCGATTGCTGACGCGTTTCCCGGGGAGCTCTCTGCGACAACGAAAGGGGATGCCGTGGAACCGAACAACCAGCCTGCAAACCAGCCAGCGGGTCAACCCGCCAGCCAGGTTACCGCTTATCCCGCCAATCGCTGGCAGCCTGTAACCGACCTCTACCAGCAGGAGGTTGAGGGCAACGCGCCGCCCGCCGCGGTTGAGCCGCCGAAGCCTGTGCCGGTACCTGTTAGCCAAAGAGACCTGCCAAAGAGCATTGTGCCGATGAGCCTTCACATCATCACCGGCCTCTATTTTTTACGCGCTATAATCTACTTCCTCTTGGGTGGCAAACTCCTCTCCGACCCCAATTCCGACTTTTCACAGTGGCTTGTGTCGATGTCAGGTGCCATGATCCCCTTCACCATCACCCATCGACATCCTGAAATGTTCGTGAGACTCGTAGGCGAGGCCATGCTTGTCACTGCGGGATTATCAGTGGTCGTCGGCGGCATGTGGCTTTTCCGCTCCTGGAAGATCCGCTGGATCACCATGGCCTACGCGGGGGGCATGGTTGTGCGCACGGCTGTCCATTATTTCGCCGGCGCCGCCTCCGGGGTCGGCAGCGAACTCACTGGGGATCAGTCCGCCATCGTATTTTGCGGCTGCGCAATTAACACACTTGTCTTCTGCTATCTGGCGTTTTATCCAGGAGTGAAAGAAGCCTTCGAGAAGCCTTTCTGAGCCTCATTCCTGCGCGAACTCTGCTCCCCCTCCCGTCGGCATTGACCCAAAGGTCACCCGTTTACGACCTTTGTGTGATACCCATCCTGAGTCCTGTACTGCATCCTTTCTTCACTACCTGAGTGCGTTTCAGGGTCGGTCTTATTCAAACGGTAAGTCACCTGTAGTTCGCAATGATATTGGGTGACGTAATGGGCCCCAGAAGCCGGCAGCAGCTCCCTTTGTTCCCCGATTGCCGCGTTATATCCGTTTCATCTGGCTGAATCCAGGAACTCAGCGCTCAAGGGCGAGAGGAGAGCTCCCCTATGGAAGCAAGAAATCAATGGCAGCCCGTTACTGAGGTCTACCAGCAAATCATAGATCCGGTTGCCGCATCTCAAATCGAAGCCGATCCCATGACCTTGGTGAACGCAGTTCGCCACGCCCGCAGGATGGCGGAAGGAAACGTTCCCTTCGGCATTACCGCCATCACCGGCATCTACTTTCTGCGCGCGGCTGTTTACGCTTTGTTTGCTCTCAAACTTGTTGCCGCATCCGATTCGGTTCTTGCAGCCTGGATTACATCTCGTTGCCCGGCCCTCATTCCGATTGGCCTCGGCGGCGTCGACCACAAAAAACTTCCCACAACCATGGCTGAAGTTCTAGGCGTGATGGCCGTCCTTTGTTTGGGCATCGGACTCATGTGGCTGCTTCGCTGGGTACCGATTCTCTTTATCTCCATAGCCTTCTCGGGCTACGTCATTGCTCACTTCGTTGTCTCCTTCTTCAACATCGCCGGGCTCGGCGATCCCAACCTCTTCACGTCATCGCAACTCGATATCGTCGTAGTTGAAGGAGCCATGAACTTGCTCATTTTCTTCTTCATTGCTCTCTATCCCAACCTTAAACACTCCTTCCAGCGTCAGTTTTGAGAAGGGGAATCCTCCGCTAATATGCAACACTCTGATTCCTTCCGGCCCCGGCTCTCCCCGGGGCCGTCTTTTCTGAGAATCGAAGCGGTCTCAACGCATGTGATTCAGCTCACATTCGGAATGCTCTCGCACCTGCACACTGTGTTTCAAGACAGCGAGGAATTGGTTCACCTTGATTTGTTTCAGGGCCTGTTTGATCCCCGCAGGATTGGTGAATTGGAGCTTGAAGTGATTTTGCCGATCGACTCCAACAAAGGGAACCGACATGACCCTCACGGTAGCTGTTAACCCCTCTCTTGCCGGACCCGCTTCGCGTTTCGTTCTCGAACACGAGCAGGTCAGCCTCTCCGACGCCGTCGAGCAACTCGCCGGTCTCCGCTTTTCTATCGTGCTTTCGGCTCGATGGGAGAGCTCAGGTACCCTCAGCGGAGACGACCGGCTCGAACTCCGCGATGAGCTTCGCCAACTCCGTTCCCGTTACTCCGACAAGATCGACGAGATTGCCATGAACTACGGCGTGCAGGCGGCCATGGCGGCCAAAGAGGGCGTCGAGCGCGAAGTCATCGTCCCGAAAACCATGATGCCGCCGCGAAACGCTGAATCCATTGGCACCCATGACATCTGAGTTGCAATTACTGGAATGCGCGACGAACAATCCTGAGCACCATTCGGCCCGGCCTTGAATCGTACCCGAAACTACCGACCACTTTATGGTCAATATTTCTACGCAGCAGTCGGACCGCTCCACCTGAAGTCACCGTGGGCTCTTGCCTCCAGGCAAAAAGGCCATCCGCCGCCGCGGATGGCCTTTTCAGTTGGTACGTCCGGAAAGATTACTGCGCCGCCGCCAGCGAAGGACGCGTGTCCAGCGATCCGTCGGCGTAGCCCTTGGCGATCTCGGTGATCGCGATCGGCTTGTAGTCGCCGGCGTGTCCCGCCTGGCCGAACTCGGTCATGCGCTGTGCAACAACTTTTGACATGGCCTCACGAGCCGGCTTCATGTAGTCGCGCGGATCGAACTTCTCCGGCGTCTCCGCGAAAACCTTCCTGATCGCGCCCGTAATCGCCAGGCGATTATCGGTGTCGACGTTGATTTTGCGCACGCCGTTGCGGATGCCCAGCTGAATCTCCTCGACCGGCACGCCCCAGGTCTGTTTCAGCTTGCCGCCGTACTGGTTCACGATATCCTGCAAGTCCTTGGGCACTGAGCTCGAGCCGTGCATCACCAGGTGGGTGTGCGGCAGCCGTTTGTGAATCGCAATCAACACGTCCATCTTCAGCACCGAACCGTCGGGCTTCTTGGTGAACTTGTAGGCGCCATGGCTGGTGCCGATGGCGATGGCCAGCGCGTCAACGCCGGTGCGCTCGGCAAACTCCACTGCCTGGTCGGGGTCGGTAATGTGCTCCAGACCCGAACCGCCCGCGCCGTGACCGTCTTCAACGCCGCCCAGCACACCGATCTCGCCTTCAACCGTCACGCCGCGCTCGTGGGCGTAATCCACCACTTTGCGCGTCACTGCAACATTCTCTTCAAACGTCGAAGGAGTCTTGCCGTCTTCCTTCAACGAACCGTCCATCATCACGCTCGTATAGCCGAGAGCGATGGCGCTGCGACAGGTTTCAAAGCTGTTGCCGTGATCCTGGTGCATGGCAATCGGAATATCGGGGTTCAGTTCGGCCGCGGCCTGGATCAGCCGGAACAGGTAAAGGTCCTCGGCAAAGGCCCGCGCCCCGCGGCTGGCCTGCACAATCACCGGCGACTTGGTCTGCTTGGCGGCCATCATGATGGCCTGAATCTGCTCCATGTCGTTGACGTTGAACGCGCCCACGCCATATCCGCCCTTGGCCGCCTCGTCGAGAAGCTGCCGCATTGATACCAGAGGCATAAGAATTCTCCTTTTCGGTTGGCTCCGTCCGCCTCAACGGCCGAGCCCGCTTGTCAACTCATCGGCGCCCCGGCTCGAAAGTTGACTCGGGGTCCAGCAAACCCGCCCCGGTTGCGGGAGCCGCAATCATCCCTATGGTAACAGAGGTTGACAAGTGAAAATTGTGCCTCCACGCACAGGGCGACCTGCAGTCATCCGGTATGGGTTTGTTCTTCCTGCTAAATTTTGTCATTCCTTCGGTCCCCGCCTTTGCATTTAATTTCCCCCTTTCGCGCTACATTCAAATCAGGGTAGAGAATTTTCCTGAAAAACAGCGGCCCGGGTTCGTTGGCTGAACGCTGCCGGCGATGCCGGGCCACAATGGTTTCGGTGCCGCTCCTGGTGCCCCAACGCAGGGAA
>JASHVU010000409.1 GCA_030044455.1 Acidobacteriaceae bacterium
AAAAGCAGTCCGACAGCCCTGAGCCGGTTCGCCGTGAAATCGCTCGTCAGATCGCTATTGGCGCGCTGCGCTACTTCATGCTCAAGTACACGCGCAACTCGGTCATCGCCTTTGACTTCAAAGATGCCCTCAGCTTCGAAGGCGAAACCGGCCCATACATTCAGTACGCCGTGGTACGCATTCGCAATATCTTCCGCAAGGGGGGAACGACGCCGGAAGCGGCGCTAGCGGCGTTCGCACAGCGTTCCGAAGTTTTGAAAGGGCACGACTTCAGTCGTGCCGAAACAGCGGCAAGTATCGAAGGGGCTTTAGCCCCTGAGGTCGCACACCTCTCGAGTTTTCTCACCGGCGAAGAGAATGAAGACATCTGGGCTCTCTGGCTGCGTGCCGGCCGCTCTTCCCTTGTTTTGGATCAATGCATCGCGACTTCAGAGCCGGCCTATCTTGCCAAGCATGCCTTCCAGCTCGCCCAGGAGTTCGCCAACTTCTACCACAAGCACCACATCCTTACCGAAGAGGACCCGGCGCGGAAGACTTTTCTGCTGGCGACTGCGGCCGTCACACTGCGCGAACTGGTGCGCTCGCTCGAGCTGCTCGGCATTGAGAGTCCTGAAGCGATGTAGGTGCAGCTACTAGCTTCTAGCTTTTAGCTTTTAGCTTCTGGGACTGCGTTATTCCGGCGTCGTTGTGCCTGGGAAGTGAAATACCGCGCATAATAGACCGTCTCAATCCATTTGCAGTAATTTCACCAGCGCTTGAGCGAAAACAACACTACTCATCGCTCCAACAACAAGATATCGGCCCTTCCCCTTTGCCAGGATTGCGAGGACGAACGTAGCGACAAGAGCACTCATCGAAGCGATTGCTAACGGTTGCCAAATGCCAGGCGAAGAGCCCATCCCATGAGGATCGCCGCCGCTGTGCAACCAAAAGAGATCGGATGCTAACGCCGACGTCGACGCGATGCCAGCTGCAAGAAAAGAAAATGGAAGACAGCGGTCCCTCCAAGTGGCAACGGCTGCCGGATTCCGGGGGCGAATACTGCGCCTCCAAGCTGAAATGATCAGGAAAAATGGGATCATGTAGAGGATCGCCGTCACAACGTACATGGCATCACCTTCTGAAGTAATTGGCTCAAATCAGCCAGATACTCAGCTATTCCCTCCGCCGCCGCTGATGCGTACTCGGGATATTCATGTCCTCGCGGTATTTGGCCACGGTGCGACGGGTGAGTTGAATGCCCTGCGACTGCAGCAGGGCTGCAAGCTGATCGTCAGTGAGGGGGCGGTGCGGGTCTTCGTCCTCGATCAGCTTCTTCACCTTGCGCTTCAGTACCAATAGCGAAGTATCTGCGCCCTCAGGACCGTTTGCGCCCTCGGTAAAGAAGAACCTGAGCTCAAGCACGCCCTGCGGCGTGTGCGCGTACTTGTTGGCCACGGCGCGGCTCACCGTAGAGGGATGGACACCGATCTCCTCCGCCACTTCCTTAATCATCATCGGCCGCAGCGCCTCGACGCCGCGATCGAGAAAATCGGGCTGCCGCCGCACAATCACCTCGCAGACCCTCAGGATGGTGCTTTTGCGTTGGGCGATGTTGCGCATCAGCTGCATTGCCGAGCGGAAGCGCTCTTTGACGTACTCCTTCACTTCCTTGTCGGTCGTGTTCGAAACCAGCATGCGGCGGTAGCGCTGGCTCAGCCGCAGGCTGGGCAGGTCCTCCTCGTTCATGCTGACGGTCCACTCGTCGCCGCGCTTCACAAATACGACGTCGGGCTCGATCAGCCGTGCCTGATCGCGGTTGTAAAGCCGCCCCGGCCTGGGATCGAGGGTGCGAATGAACTCCGTCCCCGCCTGGGCCTCTTCAATTGAAATCTGCGCCGCGCGCGCCAGCTCCTTCAAGTCGCGCTTTTGCATCAGTTGCAAGTGCTGGTCCACGATCAGCGCCGCCACTTCCATGGCCCGCCGCCGCTCTTCAATCTTTGCGTCGGCCTCGTCTTTGAAGCCGCGATGCGGTTCGTCGCCGGTCTCCGCGAAGGGTGTCCCGTACAAAAGGTCAAATTCCTGCTGTTGGGCCCTGATCTGCAATAACAGGCACTCACGCAGATCGTGCGCTGCAACCCCGGCCGGGTCAAGGCCCTGCACCAGTTCGATGGCGCCCTTCACAATATCAAGTGCGTTGCTTGCATCCGGCACATGCCCATTCCCTTTGCCGTTCCTATTTGCCTGGGCTGATTCGGCCCGGAATTGCGCGTATGCCGCCGCCAGTTCGTCGTCGCCTGTGGCCAGATAGCCGCATTCATCAAGGTTGCCGATTACGTACTCGGCCACTTCGTTCAGTTCGCTATCGACGGTCAGCGATCCCAGCTGCCACGCCAGGTGATCGGCCAGAGTTGTGGGCTGGGAGAGAAAGTTCTCAAACGAGGGCTTTTCGCTCTCTTCATACTCTGACTGCGTGCGATAGCCCGGGTCAAGATACTCCTGGAAGTACGATCCAAAGTCGATCTCGCTGAACACGTCTTTGGGAGGGGCCGCCGCCTCTTCAACACTGCGTTCCAGGAGTTCCTCGCGTCCCGCAACCTGATCCAGCATCGGAACCGATTCGTCAATCTCTTCCAGGACGGGATTCTCCACCATCTCAGCATCGATCATCTCCTTCAGCTCGAGCTTGTTTAATGCCAGAACGCTCACCATCTGCATCAGGCCCGGTGTGAGCACCTGGCGTTGCGAGACTTTGAGGTTCAATCTTGGCTGCAGTAGCACCATCGTTGGAACTCGTTCTCCGATCTGCACTCAGCGCGAGTGTAATCGCGTAATTAGAAGCTTAAGAGAGAAAGTGTCCGAAGTCGAATCACCCGTTTGAGTCAGTTACCCCAAATCGGGTAACTTCCCATCCTGATACTTTCGTCCAGCAATTGCATTCAAAGGCTTAGAGAGCCGGAAAATGAAATCAGCTCAAAGAAAAACCCTCGCCCAGGTAGACGCGCCTCACCTCCATGTCGTTACCCAGTTCGTGCGGCGTCCCGGAACGAAAGATCTTGCCCTCCGCAATAATGTACGCCCGGTCGGTTACACTCAGCGTCTCACGAACATTATGATCCGTAATCAGCACGCCGATGCCGCCAGCCTTTAAATCAAAAATAATCTTTTGTAACTCCAACACTGCAATGGGATCGATGCCGCTGAATGGCTCATCGAGCAGGATGAAACTGGGCTGAATGCACAAGGCGCGCGCAATCTCAACGCGCCGCCGCTCACCGCCGGAAAGCGCATAGCCGCGGGTGGTGCGAATGTGTCCCAGGTTCAGCTGGTTGATCAACCGGTCGGCACGCGTGCGCCGTTCCCGATTGCCCAGCGGCTGCGCTTCAAGCACGGCCAGAATGTTTTCTTCCACCGTGAGCTTGCGAAAGACCGACGGCTCCTGAGGAAGATAACTGATGCCGAAAGTGCGCGCCCGAAGATACATGGGCACGCGCGTGATATCCGTCTCGTCCACCATCACGCGCCCGCTCTCCGGCTGCAGCAGGCCCACAATCATGTAAAAACTGGTGGTTTTGCCGGCGCCGTTCGGCCCCAGTAGCCCCACCACTTCACCGCGCGAGATCTTGAGGTTCACGCCGCGGACAACCTGCCGTCCCTTGTAGCTCTTACCGATTCCCTCGGCGAAAAGTGTTTCCATTTATTTCACTGGCTCGCTTCCGCTGCCCGGCTGTCCCTTGGCCGGTTGCCCCTCAGGTTGACCGGCTCGATCGGTTCCCCTGTTGTTTCCCGGTTCCGTTCCCAGGCGCAGCTTCGGGGCCGTCGTTCGTGTCTCGGTTTCGTGTCCCTCGCCTTCGATACTGACGCTATCATCGCGGCTGTTGAAAATCAAAGCCTGGCCGGTGGCCGTGCCCCGTTCGGGATCGCTCATTCGCGGCGGCGCCGCAGGCGTGCCGGTCAAAATGTAGTTGCCGGTGGCGCCCGTAAACACCAACTGCTCGCCGGTTCCGCGGCGTCCCTGCGAAGTCACCACCACGTGGCCGCTCGCCGTCATGGTTTCAACCTGAGACTGGCCGTTTGAGTGGCCCGAGGCCGGCGCAAGCTGCAATTCAACCCGGTCTGAAGTTGAGGTCGCCGCGCCCGTCTCGGCGGTCACGGCGCCAAGCGGCCCACCCCGCATCACCGCCTTGCGGTCGACGTCGGAATAGACTAAATCGCCGCCCTGCACGCGAATCACGGTGGGCGTCGTCGGCTTAGAGCCGCGGTCGCCCCCGCCGCCCTGCGCCTTGCCTGATGCCGCATTGCCCATGCTCAACAAAACCACTTTCACCGGAGCCGCCGCGCCTGCACTTCGCGCCACAAGCGATCGCTTGTGGCGATCAAGCACAATCACCGGACCCTCGACCGAGTTAGCATCCTGCCATAACCGCGCATCGCCGTCGAATTCGACCTCGCCTGTGGGCTGATGTAGATGCGCCTCTTCGGCAATCACGTGCGCGGGGTCCTGCCCGCCTAGCGCGACTGTGCTTTGCGAAGTTCGACTTCCCGTGCTTTTGGCGTTCGTCCAAGTTGCCTTCACGTTGCCCCGCGCGAATGCTTCGCCTGCCGCCTGAGTTACGTCGATCTCGCCGGCCGTCAGTTCCATTCCTCCGTCAACCACGCGCGGACTCACGGTCAGATGCAGCTGTTGCCCGTCGCCCTCATACGTCGCGTGGCCTGCCGTTGCACGCAGCTCCGGCTGCGGCTGCGCGCCGGGCTTTGCCGCCGGTCTTTGGACCATGACCACGTGGCCATCCAAAGTTGCCGTTTGCACCTCATCCGCCCCCGTCACCTCGCTCCCTTGCTGTCTCGCTCCCTTGCTCCCTTGCTCTCTCGCTCCCTTGCTCCCTTGCTCTCTCGCTCCCTTGCTTTCCTCAACCTGCGCATCGATCCGGTCGCCGTTGGCCGATTGCCAGGTTCCATTCGCCGCAGTCTGCTCCATGCTGGCGTGGCCCACGCCGGTGATCGACTTGAGCGTCGAATTGGCTCCGAACTCCCCGCTTACCTCGTCCGCGACCAGTTTCGACGGCAGCGGCGCCGCGTCGCCCCGCACCGTCGAGCTCAAGATCGTTACGCCGCCAAAGCCATGAATCGTCGCCGGCTCAACCTGCCCTTTGCCCGCATCGCGAAACTCAATGTCTGCGACCGGTGAACGCCAGATCCGGTTTATCTGCGTATTCACCTGCCGGCCATTGACCAACTGCTCGCCGGTCCCCGCGCTCTCCATCGTCACGCCGCGCTCAAGATGTGCATGGCGCAGCTCACCCTTCGGCGTAAACTCGATTTCTGCAGTCGGCGACGTTCCATGCACGGTGCGCGAATCGTTGACTGAATCCATCACCACGCCGCCCTCGAGGTGACCGTGCCGCGGCTGGTTCTTCTCGTCCAGGTCCATGGCTGCCTTAGGCGCCTGCAGATGCCCACCCGCAGCCGTAGTCGCATGAAATCCGCCCAGCGCATCGAGATGGTCGGCCGTTCCGTCTTCGCGGAATTTCACCAGCGCCTCCGCCGCCGAAGCCTGGCCGCCGCGATACTCCGCCGTAGCCATTTGCAGTGTGCAGATATCCGTATCGCGGGTGAATTCCAGGTGCGCGGCGTGAATCGTCACCGGCTCGCCATTTCGACTTCCTGTCAGCTCCACGCTGCGGTCGAGCACCAGGAAACCCTGCTGCGAGTCGTAGGTTGCGCCCATCGAGCTGCCGCTGGCCTGGGCCGTCGAAAAATCCACCCGCTCGGCCGTCGTTGCCACACCGGTATTTTCGTCGAAGGTGAGGCCGCTCGTTTTTACATGGATCGCATCGTTTGGACCGGCATGCGCCGCCGTCACCGGCGCCAGATCCCTGGCCAGCCTGCGGTCTTTGGGCGCGGCCTCCTTCACTTCTGCGGCCTGCTCCGGGCCGGGGCGCATCAGCGTGATCTCAACCGGGCCAACCGCGGTCGCCGTTTTGGACTTCTGGTCGTAGTTAAACTCGTCACCCGTGATCCGGTCCACGCGTTTGCCGTCGTCGCTGTATAGCTCAATCAGAACCCCGTGCAGTTCCACGCGGTCGTTCTTAAACTGCACCTCTTTCGACGCATGAAGCTTCCACTGGGCATGGGCGCCAAGCGCGTGCGAGATCGTGTAGCCCTTGCCTTCCTGCTGGATGTTCAGCCCCAGCTTCTGGGGCAGGTCGCGAATCTTGAACGGATTCCTGAATTTGGCGAAGACCAGAAAGACGCCGAGCGCGGCAATCAGCAGCACGCCCGCTGCAATCACCAGCGTCCGCATCCGTTCGATCGTCAGTCGCAACCTAATTCCTCATTCCCAATCGCGCCGCCAGACGCTGAGCCAGGCTCTCGCCCAGCTCGCTCCACAGCAGGCGCGCCGTGGCGCCGCTGGCCTTCTCAACAGCCGCCGTCAGCTCCACCAACTGGCGCACATTGTCTTCCACGTGGCGCGCGCCCACCACATTCAGTTCCGCGTCCTCTTCAAGAAAAGGCGCATCCGATCCAAAATCGATGCGAATATGTCCGTCCTGCTCATACGCG
This sequence comes from Acidobacteriaceae bacterium, assembly GCA_030044455.1. Taxonomy (GTDB): domain Bacteria; phylum Acidobacteriota; class Terriglobia; order Terriglobales; family Acidobacteriaceae; genus Telmatobacter. Next base: position 6,544 of record JASHVU010000409.1, read on the forward strand.
CCCTCGTCGAAAAGCGGCCCGTAACCGGTGACGCGCACCAGCCGCGACTCGCGTACCCAGCGGCCCGTAGCGCCGCTCTCCTGACCGGCTGTCATGCGGGTCTCCTGACCCGCATCCCCCAATTCCAGTTCCCACAAACTCCACCCGATCTGGAACTCGTAGGCGTAATCGTCGTGCAGCAGCTCGAGCGCCTGTTCAACGGCGAATTTCGCATCGGCGCCGCGCTCGCCATGGCCGTAAATCTGCTGGAAGACCGGCGCCTCGCTCCAATCCACCGGCCACACCGTGGCTGAATAGACGAGCGGCTCGCCGCCATGCGCGGCGAAAACGCCCAGCACCTGGACAAGCTTATCGGCAAGCGCTTCAAGACGCAGGTTGGGGTACCACAGGCTCAGATAAAGCGTGTCGGCCATCGTCTTCAATTTTAGACGTTTGAGGGGCTGCCTGGTGGCCGCGCCAGAATGCCCGCCCGCGGACTCTTATCGCCCTCGCCGCAGAGCCGGTCACGAACATGCTGAAGGCTGTTGGCGATCGCAATT
>JASHVU010000037.1 GCA_030044455.1 Acidobacteriaceae bacterium
GTGCAGGGGGGTAATGCCGAATTCGGCACGGTGAGCGATACCGGCCTTTATGTTGCGCCCGCGATTGTCCCCACGCCATACACAGTGGCCATCACAGCCACTTCGGCCATGTTCCCCACCGCGCCCCAGGGTTCAGTGTCGGTCCAGGTCTGGAACCCGATTCCCGTGCTCAACACAGTTACTCCGACGGGATTCACCGAAGGAACTACGACCGTTCAGGTGAATGGTTCGCAGTTCGTTTATGGCGCCCAGGTGAGCTGGAATGGTGCGATTCTCGAAACCACCTACGTTTCCGCTACCCAACTGGTGGCAACAATCTCCGCTCCAAATCCTGGAACTTTCCCCCTGAACGTCACGAACCCCAATCCAGGATCGGCAAGCGCCAATCCCATTTCAGTGAAGGTCGGCCCTGGCAAAGTAGTGCTGCAACTTGACACCAGCGGTGGTACCGACGTGCGAGTCTCGAATTCCATTTCCTTCGGCCTCACCGTCAACGGCACCGATAACACCGGCGTCACGCTTGCCGTAAATGGCATTGCCGGGGGCAACGCTCAGGTGGGAACCGCGGCCACCAAAAACGGCCTCATCACCTACACAGCCCCGGCCGTGGTGCCCACACAAAGTACCGTGATTCCCAATCAAGGCAATGTTGTACAACTCACCGTTACCAGCCAGGACAACCCCAGCGTAGCGATTGCGCAAAACATCTCGGTGATGAATCCCATCCCGATTCTTTTCCGCGCCACCCCGATGTCATTCAGTCCGGGACCGGCGACCATCGTGCTTACCGGCCAGAAATTCATTTCCGGGGCCCAGGTCCTGGTGAACGGCTCCGCGGTCACAACAGCTTTCAACAGCGGTACGCAACTGACCGCTACCGTCGACCTGACCGAACCCGGCAACCTCGACATGCAGGTGTTGAATCCCGCCCCCGGCCCCGCAACTTCTGCCGATCTGATTGCAACCGTCACCGGCACTCCGCCTGTCCCGATTGTCACCCCGCAGGACGCATCCCGATTCCTTGAGCAGGCCACCTTCGGCGCAACCGATGCGGATATCCGCGAAGTTTCCATGATCGGCTACCAGGCCTGGCTCGATGAACAGTTCAATATCGCTGAGACCCCTGAAGAGCCCGCGGTCGAACAGGCAGTCATCGTGGATAACCCGCCTTGCGCTTCCGGAAACGTTACGTGCAACGCGGCTCTCTTTGAGCAGAACAGCAACAACGAGAATCTGGTCCAGGCTCAGTTCTGGCAGCAGGCCTTGTCGGGTAATGACGAGTTGCGAGAGAGAGTGAAGTACGCCCTGACCCAGTTATTCGTCATATCCAGCAACAATTCCACCCCCATCCAGAGCATGCCTCGCGGCGAAGCCAGTTATTACGACATGCTGGGCAAAGACGCATTCGGAAACTTCCGCCAGCTTCTCAATGATGTGACCCTCAGTCCCATGATGGGCCAGTTCCTCAACATGCTCGGCAACGACAAGGGCAACGCCACCACCGATCCCGATGAGAATTACGCCCGCGAGGTCATGCAGTTGTTGACCATCGGCCTCTGGCAGCTCAACGACGATGGCTCGCAAAAGCTGGACGCCAACGGGCAACCCATCCCCACGTATTCAAATACCGACGTCATGGGACTGGCCGCGGTTTTCACCGGGTTCAGTTGGGATATCCCCGGGGACGACACCGACACCGCCTGGTCAAACTGCTGCATCTACGTAGGCCCGGGACATGGTGAAGAATTGCTGCCGATGCAGAGTTTCGCCAGTCACCACTCAACGGTCGAGAAGCAGTTCCTCGGCGTTACCATTCCCGCCTCAGGCGTCCCCGACCCCGATGGCGATCTCAAGATCGCTCTCGACACACTCTTCAACCACCCCAATCTGCCCGCCTTCTTCGCCAAGCAGATGATCCAGCACCTTGTAACCAGCAACCCCAGCCCCGCTTATATCAACCGCGTCGCGCAGGTGTTCAAGGACGATGGAACCGGAGTGCGCGGGAATCTGCAGGCCGTGATATCGGCGATTCTGCTCGACACCGAAGCGCGCGACACCGCTGCCGCAACTGCCAATCCGCAATACGGCAAGGTACGCGAACCGCTGTTGCGTTACACCGAGTGGGCGCGCGCGTTTACCGCGCAGTCGGCCACCGGCTCCTATAACCTCGGCACCACTGAGGATCCCATTTACGGGCTGGGCGAAATGTGGCTCCGATCCCCCACCGTATTTAACTGGTTCAGTCCCGGATACACGCCCCCAGCCACCACCATCGCCACCGACAACCTGCTCGCTCCCGAGACCGAGATCGTCAACGTCTCCACCGTCGTTGGTTTCATCAATTACATGCAAAATGCGATTGGCGCCACTGCCACCCAGGGACCTGACGTTTTCTCGTCCTACGCCGAGGAAATAAGACTCGCTTCGACTCCCGATCAATTGATGGACCGCATCAATTTGCTGCTGATGGCCGGCCAGATGAGCAGCTCGCTGTATAGCACAATTGAAACCGCGGTCACTTCCATCCCCATTCCCACCGGCGATCAAGCGGCAATCAACGCGGCCGAGCTTAGCCGCGTGCAAACGGCAATCTATCTCACCGTGGCGTCGCCTGACTTCGCCGCGCAGCAATAGGAGCCCGCCATGTGCAAAATCCATCAAACTCGCCGACAGTTTCTAAGAACCGCCTCCATGGCCTCAATGGCCGGCTTCTATGTCAGCCCTTTCTTCCTTGAACTCAACTCTGTTGCCGCCATGGCTCAGGAAAGCAGTGGATCGGACTATCGCGCGCTGGTTTGCGTCTATTTGCAGGGCGGCAACGACGGCCACGGAACCGTCATCGCCACCGACCCCGATTCCTACGCCGCCTTTGTTCAGGCCCGTTCCGGCGCTCCCGGCCTCGCTTACCCTATGGCCGATTTATTGCCCATCACCCTTCAAACCCCACAGAGCGGCCGCACCTTCGCACTCAACCCCTATCTCACCGGCGTGCAGAATCTCTTTAATGCCGGCCGCGCCGCCATCGTCGCCAATACCGGAACCCTGGTCGTGCCCGCCACCAAAACCCAGATCGATGCCAACTCGGTTACCTTGCCCGACTCTCTTTTTTCCCACTTCGATCAGACCGCCGCATGGCAGGCAATCTCATCGAATCTCGGCAGCGGCCAACATACCGGCTGGGGTGGTTCGGTCGCTGACGCCATCGAAGCCATGAACATGAATTCGAATTCCATCTTCACCTGCATTTCGACCTCCGGCAACTGCCTGTTCCTCGCCGGCAATTCCTCTGTGCAGCTGAACGTCACCCCCGCCGGACCCATCCCCATCTACGGCCTCACTCAGCCACCCTTTGGCGCGCCCACGGCCTCCAACCCTCTCAGCTCCATCCTCACCGCCGAAGAAACCAATCTCTTTGCCCAGGAGTACCAGAACGTCATCAATCTTTCCATCAAGGCGCAAGACATGCTGGCCACTGCAATGGCCCCAATCGGCGAAGGCGGAGTCGCAGTCTCGCCTCCCTACCTCGACCCGGTCTCAAAAAAGCTCATGGACAATCCGCTCGCCGACTCCCTGCAGACCGTTGCCCGCATCATCGCCGGCCGGTCCAGCCTCGGAGTAACCAGGCAGATCTTCTATGTTCAGCTCGGCAGCTTCGATACACACAACAATCAGGCCCAGGTTCACTCCCAGCTCCTCACCCAGTTGGGCGCGGCCTTCGAGTATTTCGATAGCCTCATGGTGGGCATGGGACTCAGCAACCAGGTCACTGCCTTCACCATCTCCGACTTCGGTCGCACCCTCACCTGCAACAGCAACGGAACCGACCACGGCTGGGGAAGTCACCACTTCGTCCTCGGCGGCGCCGTGAATGGACAGAATATGTACGGCCAGTTCCCAGTCGTCGGTGTCAATCAAGCCAACGATGTGGGCGAAGGAAGGCTCATTCCTACCACCGCCGTCGAACAATATGCGGGCACACTGGCCAGTTGGTTCGGGCTCTCCGATAGTCAGGTCCGAGAGGTCTTTCCCAACTTCACCAACTTCGGCTCCAGCCCCTATCTGGGATTCATGAGTTAGCGTCCTGTCTTTACGTATCAAAAACTGAATGGCATCCTGAGCGGAGATTGGCGCGCGTCTTGCGCCAATCGTAGTCGAAAGCCCGCCCTGAGCATTCGCCGACCTTCGCCTCACTGAAGGGAATGAGAATCGTCGCTCCGCACTACAACTTTGTCATCCTGAGCGAACGTAGCGAAGGGAGCCGAAGAACCTGCCTTGAAAACAGCGCGACAGAATCGTAGCGCCGCGCGTCATCCCCCTGCTCAAATCTCTAGGCTTTTTGTCTCCGGACGGAGCTCTCACAAGTAGATTTCACGAATACCGGAATCCAGCACGGTCGAGACAGATATTTGGGGAGGCGGTTACCGATGATTGACTTGTCGAGTAGCCCCGCGGGATTTTACCCCAGCGCAGTCACACAACCGTGCTTGAACCTGTCGATTCACACCGCTCTTCATAGCCTTGCGTTTACCTCTCGCCAGCGCAGACCATCTCCGGTGGCAGAAGCTCATCCCGGCTTCCCGGTTGGCCACGCCCCCCGTCGAGCCACAAAATATTTCGCTTTTATTTGCGACACACTTGCATTGAATTTCCCCTTCCCGCGCTACATTGAATTCAGAGCAGAGAATCCTTCTGAAAAACGGCCCGGGATCGTTGGCTGAATACCAGCCGGTGA
>JASHVU010000410.1 GCA_030044455.1 Acidobacteriaceae bacterium
GCATGACCTCTCCATTCCAGTGAAACGAACTGTACAGTTGGAATCATACCATCTGCGCAGCTAAACTGGAACTCAATGACCGAATTCCCCGCACCACCGATCGCACCCAAACATCCAACCGAAACGCAAATGCACGGAGTGACGCTTCGCGACGACTACGCCTGGTTGCGCGATAAAGAGAATCCGGAGGTAACGGCGTATCTTGAAAGCGAAAATGCCTATGCCGATGCGGTGATGGCACCGCTTACCGGGTTGCGCGAAGAGCTTTATCAGGAGATGCTGAGCCATGTAAAGCAGACCGACGTTTCGGTTCCTTACCGCGACGGGGCGTGGTGGTACTACTCGCGCACCGAAGAGGGGCTGCAGTACGGGATCTATTGCCGCAAGCGCGGCGGTGAGGCTGGACCGGACACCGATGCTGTTGAAGAGGTGCTGCTCGACGGAAATGTGCTGGGGCAAGGGCACGCCTTTTTTTCGATTGGCGACACCGACATTACCGACGACGGCCGCTGGCTGGCATACACCACTGACCTGACCGGCTTCAGGCAGTACACGCTCCGCGTGAAGGACCTGGAGACTGGCGAGACGCTGGCGGGCGAGGTGGAACGGGTGGGATCGGTGGCGTGGGCGGCGGACAATCGCACACTGTTTTACACCGTGGAAGACGAGCAACAGAAGCGGCAGCACCAGTTATTCCGGGCCGATGGGCAGCGGCTACCCGAGGCCGTGCTGGTTTATCAGGAGGATGATGAGCGCTTCAATGTAGGAGTGGGGCGCACGCGTGACGGCAAATATCTCGTTTTCGTGGCTGGCAGCCACATCACCACGGAGTGCCGCTTCCTGGCGGCCGACGAGCCCGATGGCGATTTCACGCTGATAGCTCCACGCGAAAACGACCATGAGTATTCTATCGACCATCGCAACGGGCTCCTGTTTATACTTACCAACGACAAAGGGCGAAACTTCAGGCTGGTGACGGCGCCAGTAAGTGCGCCGGGGCGCGAGAACTGGACCGAGCGAATTGGGCATCGCGACAGCGTGATGCTGGAAGCGGTGGATCTATTCCGCGATTACTTTGTGGCCTGCGAGCGCGAAGATGGTTTGCCGCGGCTGCGTCTTAGCCGATTCGAAGGGGATGGGCCCGAAGCGCAGGAAGCGGGCGAAATTCGATTTCCCGAACCAACGTATGATGCGCACCCCGGCACTAATCGCGTGTTTGAGACCGGCCAATTCCGCTATTCATACCAGTCGCTGGTGACGCCAAGCAGTGTGTATGAGTACGATGTGGCGGCGCGGAGTTCGATGCTGCTGAAGCAGCTCGAGATCCCGGGCGGTTTCGATCGCACGCTCTACGCGAGCGAGAGGATTCATGCAAAGGCAGCGGACGGCGTCGAAATTCCGGTGTCGATTGTGTATCGCAAAGACAAGCGCGAGCCGGGCAAGAATGCGCTGTATGTTTACGGATACGGATCGTATGGCTATGCACTGCCCATCGGGTTCAACTCGAACCGGCTTTGCCTGCTTGACCGCGGCCTGGTAATGGCCTATGCGCACATTCGCGGCGGCGGCGACCTTGGCGAGCCCTGGCACGATGCCGGCAAGATGCTGGTGAAACGCAACACTTTCACTGATTTCATTACCTCGGTCGAGCACCTGACCGCCGAGGGCTACGGCGATCCGGCGCGCGTAGCGATGGAAGGCGGATCGGCGGGCGGGCTGCTGATGGGCGCGGTAGTGAACATGGCTCCTGAGATCGCGCGCGTGGTGGTGTCGCATGTGCCGTTTGTCGATGTAATGAATACGATGCTCGACGCGTCATTGCCTCTCACGGTTCCTGAGTACGAGGAGTGGGGTGATCCCAACGAAGAGAAGTACTTTCGTTACATGCTGAGTTATTCGCCATACGATAATCTGCGTGCAGCGGACTATCCGGCGATGTTGGTAAAGACCAGCCTGCACGACAGCCAGGTAATGTACTGGGAACCGGCCAAGTATGTGGCGAAACTGCGCACTCTGAAAAATGACACGTATCCGCTTCTGCTGGTAACGAATATGAAGGCCGGGCACGGCGGCGCCAGCGGGCGCTACGACTACCTGAAAGAGATTGCCCTGGATTATGCGTTCCTGCTGCGAGAGCTGGGTATGCTGGCGTAGTCTGCCGGCCGGACGGATTGTCGGCGCTTCGATCGACCCGGGGAAAAACGCTGCAAAGCGTTGGTTTCGGCAGTACTCTGGATACGTGAATCCCGGCCATCATCACCATGAGGTTTGTGCGGGACTATGAAACCGCCAACGGGTTTAGTTCTGTTGCTCCTCTGCTCAGCGGGCCTTTATGCGCAAGGTTTGCCCGAGCAAGCGATAGCAGGTGTCCCAACGCAGGCAAACCTCGCAACAGCAGATGTGTCTTCGCCGACTGACTCCACCGCAAACGGCGACGAATTATCTCCCTGGCGAACGCTTTTTAATTCCGGCAAGATAACTCTTGGCCAGGTCAGGTTCGCGTTTTTGCACCAGGATGTGATTGTCAACGGAACGGTGGAGGACCTGGGGCGCAGCAGCCAGCTGCTTGAGTGGCGCATCGCGGCCAAAACTCCTGCATCATCTCAGGAGTCGAGTCCAGACGGTCAGAAGGCCCTCATTCAAGCGCGGTACTTTGTGCCTCATGCCATGGACGGCCTTCCCGTTCGCTATTCGCGCAAGAAAGCCAATGTCGTTACTGTCCAATTGCACGATCCCGAAGCAGCCGGCGCCACGAGTAACGCGATGGGTGAGGCCGTCTCCGACGACACCATCGTCAATCCCTGTTTCGACCTGGTGGTGCGATTCGACGACGGAACCTTAGCAATGACCACCCAATATCCCGCAACACTGGCAACTGCAGACCTGGCAGAGCCAGTATGGGTTATTAACGCCGCCGCCGAACGGATCAAACTGGAGCTTCCTGACCTGATAGGCATGGGCGTATACGCAGCGGGATTTACCGAGCTTTACAAACCAGACAGCACCATCGATGAAATCATGAACCAGGACGATGCCGAAAAGGTGCCTCCGGCAGACATTCCATTGCTAGTGCCGCTCACTGTTGTTGCAGCGAAATATGTTGAGTCGTCAGGCGTGGTGATCGAGGTGCAGCTTCCCGACGGCGATAAGGCGCTCGCTCTCACCTCGATGCCGCAGCTTATGTTGCCGCCGTTAGGCGGACGAGAGCCAACATTCCTGGAGCGGCTCATCGGACTTTTCCTGGCGGATATTCCCCCTAAGCTGACCAAAAGGGAGTTGACCGCGATCAGGAGCGGGTCGATTTATCGCGGCATGCGAGAGTATGCGCTGGAATACGTGATGGGCTTTCCCGACAAAGAAACCAACTCGGGAAACGGCGGCAAGCAGCTTATTTTCAGAAAATCTCTTCTGGTGAATTTGAGCAATTGGGGGACGGTGGAAGATTGGAAGTTTCTTGACCAGAAGCAGGGCCCCTGAATGAGGACAAGTACCCTCATTGCAACCTGAGCTCCGCAAGGTGGGAAAGCCGGCTGTCCCCGAGACAGCGGGCGCTATAGCTCCGCCAGCGCACCCTCAAGACTCGCCGCGTCTTCCACGTTCAGCGATCGGAGCGCTGGATCAATCTGCCTGAGCAAGCCGCAGAGCACCTTGCCGGG
>JASHVU010000411.1 GCA_030044455.1 Acidobacteriaceae bacterium
CTACACCTCCGCCGATGTGGCGGAGATTACTCTTGCCGCCTTATCAATCTGCTCGCGCGTGTTGACCTCCGTCGCGCACCAAAGCGTCGCGTTGCCAAGCTCGGGATACCAGCGCTTGAGCGGAACCCCGCCGGCAATGTTGACATCGAGCAGCCGCGGCGTCCAGAGCTCCGGCGACTCGTCGGTATGAATCACAAACTCGTTGAACCGTGGAGCGCCTTGGAACACAAGGCGCGCGCCGGGCTGCGCGGAGAGCGTTTTGGCGGCATAGTCGGCCTTGGCCAGATTGTGCAGCGCCAGTTCGCGCATGCCTTCCTTGCCATAGACGGAGAGAAAAACGGTTGCCATGAGCGCCACCAGCGCCTGGTTGGTGCAGATGTTCGACGTCGCTTTTTCGCGGCGAATGTGCTGCTCGCGCGTAGACAGAGTGAGCACAAAGCCGCGATATCCGTCGCGGTCAACCGTCTGACCCACCAGCCGCCCGGGCATCTGGCGCGCGAATTTTTCTTTGGTGGCAATCACGCCGCAGAATGGCCCGCCGTAGCTGATTGCGACGCCGTAGGACTGGGCTTCCATGGCAACGATATCGGCTTCGACCGGTGGCTGCACAATTCCCAGTGAAACCGCCTCGGCGATCGACACGACGAGCAGCGCGCCCTTCTTGTGCGCGATCGCGGCAATCGCCGGAATGTCTTCAATGACGCCGAAGAAGTTGGGGCTCTGCACCAGCACGCACGCGGTCTCCTCGTTCACCGCTGCGTCCAGAGCCTCGATATCAATGCGCGCGGTTGCGCGAACATAGGGCACCAGCGAAACGGGCAGCCCCTGGTACTTGGTGTAAGTTGCCAGCACCTCGCGGTATTCCGGATGCACCGTTCGTGCGACCACCGCCTTGTGCCGGCCAGTAACGCGCACGGCCATCATCACAGCTTCTGCCGTGCCTGTTGATCCGTCATACATGCTGGCGTTGGCCAGATCCATGCCGGTCAGTTCGGCAATCATCGTCTGGAACTCGAAGATCGCTTGCAGCGTGCCTTGCGTAATTTCGGCCTGATAGGGGGTGTAGCTTGTCAGGAACTCGCCGCGCTGGACGAGCGAATCGATGATGACCGGCCGGTAGTGCCGGTAAGCTCCCGCACCCAGAAAGCTGTAAAAGCCCACCGAGTTTCGCCGCGCTGCGCGATGAAAGAAGTCAAGAATCTCGCTCTCTGCGTGCTGGCGGGGAACGCGAAGGTCGCGATTCAGCCGGTACTCGGCCGGAATGGACTCGAATAAATCGTCAATCGATGTCGCGCCGATTTCGGCGAGCATCCTGGTGCGTTCGGCATCGGATTTTGGGAGGTAGCGCATGAGTTAGCTTCTAGCTCCTAGCTTCTAGCTTCTAGCTAGAAGGCAGTAAGGTTGGCTTTTGTGCAACGATCGGGAGTATGACCGCCGGTTGAACCGAAACAGCTTCGGATGGCGACGAGGTGGCTGGCAGCTGGAAGCTAATAGCTAGAAGCTGCTTCACTGTTCTTCCGCGATAAACGTCTCATACGCCGCAGCATCCAGCAGCGAATCAAGCTCGGCCGGATTCTTGAGCTCAACCTTGATGATCCAGGTCTCATGGGCAGCAGAGTTGATCTTGTCGGGTTCGGTCTTCAGCGCCTCGTTCACCTCAGTTACCGTGCCCGAGACCGGAGAGTATAGGTCGCTGACGGCCTTCACGCTTTCAACCGAGCCAAAGGTGGCATGGGCCGTTACCGCATCGCCAACCTTGGGCGCGTCCACGTACACAATGTCGCCCAGCGAGTTCTGGGCGTAGTCGGTAATGCCAATAGCGCCAATGGACCCCTCAACCGAGATCCACTCATGCTCACGGGTATAGCGGAAGTTCGTTGGATAAGGCATGTTTGATTGCACCTCGATGAATCTGGCCGAAAGAGTAGTGTACGGCCCGGGGCCAAGGGAAGAAAACCTGTGGATCGTGAGCGGGAAATTCCCGCCTCAAGCGGCGAAATTCTGCATCGACAGGGCGAGACCGGTGAAAACCGGAACCAAACACAAAGGGCGCTTGCCGCATCGCGGCAAGCGCCCTGATTCCTGGTTTTACCGAAGCTAGACGAAGTGCCCTGACTGCTGCTCGCGCAGATACTCCATCTGGTCGTGCATCTGCTGCTGCCACTGCTTCATCTGCTGCTTCAGTTGCTCCATCTGCTTCTGGTCCATCTGGAACTGCTGCTTGAATTCATCAGGATTGAAGCCCTTGTTCAACTGCTGCAGTTGTTGCTTGAGCTGTTCCATCTCCTTCGGATCGACCTTAAAGAGGTCCGGATTAAAGTTGTTTTTGAACTGCTCCATTTGTTGCTTCAGCTGATCCATCTGCTTCTGGTTGAGCTGAAGCTGGCCGCCGTTGAAGATTTGCCCGCACTGACCTGCCTGCTGCGCCATTTTTTCAGCCTGCTTGCGAAGTTCTTCGGCCTGCTGCTGGCTCAGCACAGGCATCTGGCTTTGCAGCTGTTCTTTCAAAGCACCCAGCGAGCGCTCAACTTGTTGGCGCATTTCGTCATTCTGCTTCTGCGATTGCGATGCAGCTTCTTCCGCTTGCTGCCGCATAGCATCGGCTTGCGCAGCCAGGGCATCAGGAATCTCCAAATCGTTCAGTGCAAGTACCTCCGGCGTGCCGTCGCCGAACGGGTCTTGCCATTCCAGCTCGCTGTGGCGCTTCGAATCCACCTGCAGGTTGAGCGTCTGCGGCTTCTTGTCGCGCAGAATCGTTACCTGCACCTGCTTGCCCTGGTTCGAGCGCAGCGCGCGCTCCCAGTCGGCCAAAGTGGCAATCGCGTCGTTGCCCACTTTCAGGATGACGTCAAAGACGCGAAGTCCGGCATTGGCCGCCTCGCTCTTGCGCGTAACCTGCTTCACCATAAGTCCGCCGTCCACGCCCAGGTATTCGGCCATCTGCGAGGTGAGCGGCTCAACCAGTGCGCCTACCTTCAGGCTCGAACCAACAAACGGCATGTGGAAGCCGGTAGACCCGGTAACATCGCCGTCGGCTCCCAGGATCCCCATCCCCGGCACAGGCGAAATCAGGTCGCCGTCATGGTCGAACTTGTCCCACACGTCGTGTTCCATGGCTTCGCGGTCCGCGAGCTCAACAGCGATCGTCTGGATGTTACCGTCCCGGCTGATCTCCAGGCTCACCTTGCGGCCGGCGGGAATTTCGTGAAGCATCCGCTTGAATTGCTCGGCGCCTTCAACGGTCTGGCCGTTGACTGAAATCACCACATCGTTTACCTTCAGGCCGATCTTTCCGGCCGGCGCATCGTGGTCGATCAGCGTAATCACCGCGCCACGAACGTCCTTGAGCTTGAGCTGCTGGGCCTTTTCCTGATCCACGTCTTCAATCTCCACGCCCAGGTAGCCCTGCGACGTATGCGAGAGCGACGGAAACGGATTGGCAAAGAAGTCCATCACGCTTTCGGCCTGCGCGCGCAGCACGCGCGGCGCTCCAACAAGGCAAAGCGCGGCCACGGCCAGCGCGAGTGGACCTAAACGGTGAATTCTCTGATACGGCCTCGAAAGTTGCTTCATTGCTTTTCTCTCCGAATCATCATCTCTCCGGTCGGGCTCTGTGGTTGGCCCTTGGCCGGCTTTTGAAAGCGCTATTGAATCTCATTGACCCGGCTCAAAACCTGCCGGGAGACATTTCGAATCTGCGGATTGTTATCGGTAGTTGACACCGAATAAAGAACCTGGCGCACGCTGGTGTCGGCCTCAACCGGTTCAAGCAGGCTGATGGCCGCGGAGCGAATGCGAGGATCGTTGTCATTCATCAGCGATTCGAGAACCGCGTCGCGGACGCGCATGTCCTCTGAAACGTAAGGCTCGAGTCCCTCCAGCGCCTTCTGGCGCACAGCTACACTCTTGTCGTTGCGCAATACATACATCAGGGCGTCACGAATGCCCGAAGGCTGGCAACTGTGGCCGGCGCGGCACTCGGCCGCCAGCAGGCCCACTGAGTCATCGCGAACCCCGGGGCTGCTGGCATCTTCCGTGGCCAGCATCAGCAGCTGGCGAATCTGTGGATCGTCCAGCGAACCCTCGATCTGCCGCGGCACAACCTGGTTGTAGCTCACGTCCACAATCTCGCTGTTGGGCTGACGCACAATCCCTGACACGCTGGCCACGTTGGCCAGCGCAGGCTGCGTTGCAGTCTCTTGAGTCTTGGGCGCGCTTGCAGCCTGAGCCGCGGCCGCATGGGCTACCCGGCTCTGGGCATACTCGTAACCCCCCAGGCTTCCCGCTCCACCGCCAATCACCAGCAGCAATACCGCCGCTATCGGCGCACTCTGCAGCCGCGCAAAGTTGTTCCAGGCCAGCGTGCTCCAGCGCTCATACCAGCGCTTCGGTGGCAGGCTGTCGAGCACCTCGTCCAGCCGAAGACGCGCCCGCGCCACCAGGTTCGGCGCCGGCTCCTGCACTGGATTGGCGTCCATCAGCACCTTCAGCGCAAGCACCTGCTCGCACTCGCGCTGGCACTCCGGGCACGCCGCTACATGCCGCTCCAACTCATGGGCGTGCTCATCCGACAGCTCCTGGTAGGCCGCCGCCACGATTCGCTCCCTTGCTACTTCGCAATTCATAAGTACGTCCTTCCAGCCTCAAAAACAGCTTCTAGCCATCAGCCTTCAGCTGTTAGCTCGCCCTCAATCTTCCGAGCTCGTCGTAATTTCACTGGGCCCTTCCTTATTCAAAGGGTCCCTCTTTCCTGAAAAACCAGCAAATAGCTAAAGGCTAATAGCCATAAGCTGTTTCTACCGCATATCCGCCAGCTGCACCCTTAACTTCTTGGTCGCCCTGAACAGCGTGTTCTTGGCCGTCTCCTCAGTGGTATTCAACATCTCTCCAATGGTGCGCAACCGCAGTCCCTGGTAATGCTTCAGCTCAAACACCATCCGCTCGCGCGGGGTCAGCTTCTCAAGCGCATTCTGAATCTTCTCGGCCAGTACCTTGCGGTCCAGTTCCCGCGCCGGGTTTGAAAACGAGCGGTTGTCTGACACCGCCGCCAGCAGGTCCACCTCGTCGCCCGAGCGGTCCACCATCACCGCATGATCTTCGCGGCGCGTCTTGCGCCGGCGCAGTTGATCGAGGCAGAGATTCGTCACGATCCGGTAAATCCATGTATAAAACGAGCACTCGAACCTGAAATTGCCGATGTACCGATAGGCCTTCAAAAAAGCCTCCTGGTAGATGTCCTCGGCGTCGTGCTCGCTGCCGGTCAAATGAAGCGCCAGCCGCAACACCTGGTGTTCATATTGACGAACCAGCGCGTCAAAGGCTGTGCGCGAACCCGACTGGGCCTCCCGGATGAGGTCCATCTCATTCTGTCGTGCCAGCAGGCGCTCCGCCGCCCCCGCCGCACCTTCGCGGCCGGCCCCGCTGGAGTTCGCACCGCCCATTGCTCTTGTCGCAGCCATTCCTGGAAAGGATTGTACCCTTCCGCTGGCCGGCCACGCCAAACCGCGTTTCGCGGTAACCGCCGCCAAACTCGCCGCGTCTGCTGCCATTCCGTTCTCCGTCTCTCCGCCGCGGAGGAAAGATTGCTGTGCGTATTCGGATGGACGCAGGTT
>JASHVU010000412.1 GCA_030044455.1 Acidobacteriaceae bacterium
GTAACTCTCCCTCCGCCCTGAGCCGGTGTTGGTAATCCCCATCAGACGCGCCGAAAGCTTGTCAGATAAATACCCTTTCAAGACTCCGTTCTCAATCAGCACGGTCTCCTGCGTCGTCGATCCTTCATCGTCCACGTTCAGCGAGCCGCGCCGGCCGGCCATGGTACCGTTGTCAACCACGGTCACCTTGGGGCTGGCCACTGGCTGGCCAATCAACCCCGCAAACGCCGAGATCTTCTTGCGGTTGAAGTCGGCTTCGAGACCATGACCCACAGCCTCATGCAGCAGGATCCCCGGCCATCCCGGCCCCAGCACCACCTCCATCTCGCCCGCCGGTGCCGCAACCGCGCCAAGCTGCAGAATGGCCCCGCGCGCCGCCTCCCGCGCCAGGGCCTCCGGCCCTTTTGCGCCTTGGAATTGTTCCAGTCCGGCCCGACCTCCGCCGCCAGCTGAGCCCTTTGTCGTAACTGCGCCGTCTTTGGCAATCGCAAACACATTCAGCCGGCACAACGGCTGGGTGTCGCTGGCAAAAGCTCCGTCCGATGCGGCAATCAGAATCTTGCGCATCTCCTCGGCGTAGCTGGCGCGTACCTGCACAATCCGGTTGTCGTATGCCCGCGCGGCCCGATCGGCGCGCAAAATCAGCTCCAGCCGTTCGGCCAGGTCCAGATCGTATCCGCCCAGCGGAACCGGATAAAGATCGCGCACCTTGGCCTCGGTAAATCCTTGTACCGGCTGCTTGGCCGGCCCCGACGCAATTAAAGCCGCTGTTCGCGCGGCATGCAGCAGCCGCTCGGAGCTCAAGTAGTCGGTGTATGCGTATCCGGTGCGCTCGCCGCTTACCACCCTGATGCCGCAACCGGCGCTCGACCCCTGGCTCGCCGATTTCACAATCTGCTCGTCCACCGCCAGCGCCGTTGCCGTAACTGCCTCAAAGTAAAGGTCGGCGTATTCACCCCCGGCGCTCAACGCCTGGCCCAGGCAGCGCTCAAGAAGCCGCTCGGTAATGCCGAATTCTTCAAAAAAGTAGCGTTTTTGGCTCGTCGGCGGAGAAATTTTCGTTGGTCCCATCGTCATCCAGTCTATGCTTCCCGCGTCGAATTACCCAGAAAGCCGGAACGCTTCACGGAAGCCCGGAACAGCGGATAGCTCCGCGTCCTGTCTTCCCCTCTTTGCTCTTTTGATACGAGGCGCATCAGGGCGCTTCCGTCACCATCTCAATTCTGTTAGGATGCCTCCCATGAAAAAGATTTTTGCGGTAATTTTGCTTCTGACTGTGTTTGCCGGCCCCGCCGCTTTTGCTGCCGGCCATCACCATCACCACCACCATCACCACCATCACGCCGCGTAAAGCCTTCCCCATGGCTTGGCGCAGATTTTGGCCCATTGCAGTTGCCGGGTTGATCATTTCGACCCGCGTCCGGCAATGCGGCTCTGCCGTTCAATCGAAGGCGTGATACGATCTTTAACATGAAGAAATTGCTTGCGACAGCTCTGCTCATGGCCGCGGTTGCAAGCCCAGCTTTCGCCTCGCACCACAAACCCAAGACCAGCCATCAGCATTACAACTACCGTTACAAAGCCCCCAAGAACTACAAATCTCACTTCCATCATCAGAAGCAGAAGCACCACCACCCCTCTTAATTCTCTCCTCCAGCCGAATGCCCTCATGCGATGCTCTGGGTTAATACTCCAGCCTGGACCCTGTCTTTGACGACGCATCTCCGGTCACTGACCCCGAGCCGCGAGTCATGGTAGTGTTTTGCCATGGCCGAAATCGATCCTCGTTATCCCATCGGAAAATTCAAGCCGCCGGAGACGTACACGGCAGCCGTACGCGCCGAACACATTGAAACCCTGCGCCAATTACCCGAGCGCCTGCGTGCTGCCGTAAACGGACTCAGCGACGCGCGGCTCGACACTCCCTATCGTGACGGTGGCTGGACCGTCCGCCAGCTTGTGCACCACATCGGCGATAGCCACGCCAATTCGGTCATCCGCTTCAAACTCGCCCTTACTGAAGACTGGCCCACCATCAAGCCCTACGACGAGAATGCCTGGGCCCAACTCCCCGACAGCAAGTCGCTGCCCATCGATGGGTCGCTGGTTTTTATCGAGGCCATGCACGCTCGCTGGGTCGCGCTGCTCGAATCCATGAGCGAGTCGGATTTTTCGCGCGGCATGACTCATCCCGAGCGTGGCCGCTCCGACCTTGCCCAATCCCTGGCCATGTATGCATGGCACTCGCGGCACCACACGGCACACATCACCGCGCTCCGCGAGCGCATGGGTTGGTAGCTGAAGATGGAAGCGGGCTCGCAAGCTGAGACCACGCTGGCCACCCGCCTGGCGCAGCAGATCGAAGAGTACATTCTCAAGCATCCCGCGGCGGCCATTCTTGAAGACGGCCGCGTCATTTTCGACATGCGGTCAGCGCGTTACTCCACCAAGGACTCGCATGGCCGCTGCCTGCTCGAGCTGTGGAGCGACGAGCGCAACCTGGTGCGCACAGTGGTCGAGGTGCAGCAGCGCGCCGCTGGTCTTCGCTTAATGACGCGCCGCATGGGGGTTGTCAAACCGCAGGCACTGGAGCTGGTTGCATCAAGTGAACGCCGCACTCCCACCGCGCGTGATGCGGCGCGCCGCAATTACCAGCGCCTGCTCGAGCGCTCGCTCACGCGATACTTCATTGGCGCCAAGGTAGACGGCATGCGCTCGGCGATGGATCTCGAGCACAGCTTCGGCCCGGCATACATTCGCGGCCGGCTGCTGAAAGGCACGGCTGCGGACGCTGTTATCGGCGTGGGTGCGTGCGAATCCGGCGCGATGATCGATGGAATCCTGACCCTCGGCGTGCTCTGGCTCGACTACTGCCGCCGGAAGGGCGATATGCGTCGCCATTTTGGCGGGCTCAAAGTGATTGTGCCGGCTGGTGCCTGGAGAACCACGGCCGAGCGCATGGTCTGGCTGAATCACGCCGCCGCCAACTTCGAACTCTACACACTCGACGAACGCAGCGAAGAGCTCACTCCGGTCGACATCAACGACACCGGCAATCTTGAGTCGCGGCTTGTGCATGCGTTTTCGTCCGCTGCGGCAATAGAGCGGTGCCGCGCCGGCATCGACCGGCTGATGGAGTTGGTGCCCGAAGCTGCACGGCGCCGCGTCGAACTCCGCGCCAGCACGCCCGCCGAAGTTGGCTTGTTGCTCCATGGGCTTGAGTTCGCGCGCGTGCGCCACGGCGCAGCCGCTCACTCTTTCACCAGCAAAGACGAAGTGACATTCGGCGCAGGCGCCAATGAGACCCTACTCGCTGAAGACAACCAGGACGCTTGCCGCGAGCTCTTTGCGCGCCTCTTCCTGAGCCGGCATGCTTCCGGAACACACAACGACGCTCTCTTCCGCATGCAGCCCGAGCGTTGGCTCGAGAGCGAAATACGAATGGGAATCGGCGAGCTGCTGCCTGAAGTTCGTGGCGAAGCTGTCTACTCGCAGGTGCCGGCAATTTCGTCGGGCGACCGCGGAATGCTCGATCTGCTTGCACTCGATCAGCGCGGCCGTCTCGCAGTCATCGAAATCAAGGCTGACGAAGATCTTCATCTGCCCATGCAGGCCCTCGATTACTGGATCCGCGTGCGCTCGCTCAATGCCGACCGTCAATCGCCTGCAGGCTCCACGCGGCCTCTTTCAGCTTTTGAACGCGCCGGCTATTTTCCCGGCGCTGAAATCTCAGAGCTCGATCCACGTCTCATGCTCATTGGCCCGGCTCTGCGCATCCATCCCGCCAACGAGCCCGTGCTGCGCTACTTTTCTGCAAAGATTCAGTGGGAGCTGATCGCGCTCAACGAAGACTGGCGTCGCGAGCTGGCGATCGTCTTCCGCAAGCGCGACGGCGCCTGATCCCTGTCTTCTCGTTCCCTCTTTCCCTTGTTCCCTTCTTCCCTGCATTATCACGGCTCCGACATCATGTCCGGTTTGCCCGTAGCAGGATCGATTGGCACCGATACGTGCTCGTGCACTATCAGCCACTTACCGTCGATCTTGCGATACACATCGGTCACCCGCGCCATCACCTCGTAGTGCGAGCCGTCCTTTCTGTCGAACTGCAAATGCTGAATGCTGTGGCTGTATGCGAGATTGCCGTCGGCCTCAATCGCAAGTTCGGAGACCTCATACTCAATCGGTCCCTCAACCGCATCAATCAAACTCGCCCAGTCTTTCTTGTACGCGTCGTAGCTCGCATATTCGCGTGGAGTGATCAAGTCGAAGACGAAGATTCCGTCGCCAGGTGCATACACCTTCATCATCGCGTCCAGATCCTTGGCGCGAAGCGCCGCGGCAAACCGATCCTCAAGCGTGCGAATGGCCTGTTCATCTTTGCTCTGGGGGTAAGCCGGGCGCGCAATGATGAAACCTGTCGCGATCAATAGTGCGGCGAACGGAAAAGCTAGATATCTCTTCACAATGGCGCCCTCCGAGCAATGCACCCCTGGAAAGTAGCGCCGGCCTCCAGGCCGGTTGTCGTGTGGGCGTCTAGGTCCGCACAGTTTTGGTTTCTCCGTGACGCTAACTTACGCAATATTTTCCGGCTTCCATCTCAGTACCGGCTTGCGCGCGGCCTGCACTTCATCGAGCCGCGAGACCCGCGTCGAGTGCGGCGCGGTTTTCACCAACTCGGGTGTCTCCTCGACCTCGCGCGCAATGGACCGCATGGCGTCGATGAACAGGTCAAGCTCTTCCACCGATTCGCTCTCGGTGGGCTCAATCATCAGCGCGCCGTGCACAATGAGCGGGAAGCTCACCGTGTAAGGATGGAAGCCGTAGTCGATGAGCCGCTTGGCAATGTCGCCGGTCTTTACACCCTGCGCCGCCTGGCGCTTGTCACTGAACACCACCTCGTGCATCGACGGCGTTTTGTATGGCAGGTCGTAAAAGTCCTCGAGTTTCTTGCGGATGTAATT
>JASHVU010000413.1 GCA_030044455.1 Acidobacteriaceae bacterium
TTCGCGAATCGATCCGGGAAAGTACATGCCGTGGCAGCGCAAACAGTCTTCCATCATGCGCCGTTGGGAGTTGTGCGTAGCATTGGTGAAGATTTGCGCGTAAGTAGCACTGTGTGGACCGGCAGCCCACGAAGCATACTCGTGTCGATGGCAGCGCTGGCAGCTCGTGTTCATCGCCAGAACGTCGATCTGCCGAAGCCGGATGGTCTCAGGCCAGCGATGGGTGAGATGCACCCAGGTGTGGCGCAGCTTGACGCCTGGACCGGCCTCGTGGCACTCCATGCAGCCCAAACTGCGGTGCGGGGAGTCGTGCACGTAGCTGACATACGAGCTCATCTCGTGGCAGCTTGCGCAGCCCTGGCCGCGCTCTGAGGTGTAATACGCCGACGCGCCAAAGACGCCGGCGAAGCCGAGCACCACCAGCAAACCCGCGGCGATTCCAGCCAGCTTGAGCACGCGCATCATGACTTGAGTCCCGTACCTTTCCAGCTTTGAACCAGCGACGCGGAAGCCATGTACGCAACGGCCATGATGGTGAGTACCGGATTGAAGCCGCCATTGTTCACGTGCACGCTGCCGTCGATGACGAAGACATTGTCGACGTCATGGATGCGGCAGTTACGGTCAACCACGGAACCCTTGGGATCGTTGCCCATGCGGCAGGTGCCGGCCTGATGCTGTCCGGCCGAGACGCCCGTGGCCTTGTTTGAGAGCTTGACAGTGGTGATGGCGCCAGCCTCTTTGAGCCACGCTTGGGCGCGCTGCGCCTGCACCTCGCCAATATCAAAGGTGTGCGGATGAACATTGCCCGAGATGCGCGCCACCGGCATTCCCCATTTGTCGCGCACAGTTGGATCGAGCGTGACTCGAGCATCGGCCGTGGGAATCTGTTGCGTAGGCCCGAAGACCTGGATATTGCGCTTGTAAGCTGCGCGCATGGCTTGTTTATGGCCGAGTCCCCAACGGGGTGAAGCTGACGGGAGCCGATCGATCATATGAATCGGCAAGCGGATGAATTCGTTTGCCAGCATACCGCCGCCACAGAGGCCTGAAGTACCGTGGTTATAGTCGCTGATGGCGATGCTGCCGCCCGGGCCGACGTCGTCGTAGGTGTCGTAATCGAAAAATCCCACCGCGCCGGTGTAATGGTGACCTTGCAGGTTACGACCTACCATGTCATATCGGTTGCCTATGCCGTTGGGAAAAAGACGGCTCTTCGAATTCAGCAACAGACGTGCCGACTCGATGGCGCAAGCCGAGACTACCACCACGTCGCAGGGTTGCTCCTGCAAGTGGCCGCTTGCGTCAAAGTAGGCAACGCCGCGGGCGCGACCGCGATCGTCGGTAAGGACCTCTTTGGCCATGCACTCGGTGCGCAATTCGCAGTTGCCGCTGGCCAGCGCCGTGGGAATGACCGTGTTTTGTGAGCCGTTCTTGGCATCCACCTCGCAGGCAAAGCCAACGCACCAGCGGCAGCGCATGCAGGGCCCGCGACCATTGTAGGGAACGCTGTTGCGCGCCATCGGGATGTGAAACGGATGCAGGCCGAGGCGTTTCGCAGCGGGCTCGAGAATATAGAACTCGCGATTTGGCGCGAGCGGCGGCATGGGCAACGGGTGGCGGCGCGGACCGTGGAAGGGAGTGCCGGAATAATCGCCCGAAACGCCGATCTCGTATTCAGCCTTTTCGTAAAAGGGCTCAAGATCGTCATAGGTGATGGGCCAGTCCTCAAGCGAGCTCCCCGCCGGCGCGCCGTAGGTGGAACGCATGCGGAAGTCCTGAGGCATATAACGCCAGGCCTGAGCGCCGTAACTGAGTGTTCCGCCGCCCACGCAGGCCGCGTTGTTCTGGTACCCTCCTTCGCTGGGCAGCCAGGTGCGCATTGCGCCTGAGGCATCGACCGACACGCGCGGATTTCCCTCATCTGCGGGCCCAAAGGCATTGCCGAGCATGGTGGTGCGCTGGTTGCGCAGATCGTCTTTGCGGCAGTCGCTGGCCGTATACCAGGGGCCGCGCTCGAGCAGCACAACGCTCAAGCCGGCGACCGACAATTCCTTTGCCACAATGCCGCCCGCCGCGCCGGCGCCGATCACCACTGCGTTTACGCGCTTCATGAGGGCGACCCTTTCCGCAGGTCGTATTGCGCGCGTCCGCGCAGTGGCGGCTCATCCAGTCCGAGCATCCGCCAACTCACAGCATCGCGATTACCGCCATGCCGCGGCGAGCCGTAGTAGCCCTCGAGCGTATGTTCTCTGACAAGGTTAAAGAACCCGGAGTTTTGAGTTTCAAGCGCACTCACCACCGCCATTTGCTGTTGCGTCGTGACGCTTTCAAGCCCGGCGCCGAAATGCTCCCGGCTGATACGGTCCGCCTGCTCGAGGCCGGCAGCATAAGCCTTGCGGTGACGGCGATAGTGCCGCGTGAGCTGACGGTCAATGTAGGTAAGAACACCGGCTTCAGATGCCGACGGAAATCCGTCGGCGGGAATGATCTGGTCGCAGACAGCTTTCAGAGTGGCGGCATCGGCGTCGGCCAGATTCTCCCAGCCACCGTTGTGCGACGAAAAACAGCCGGATAGGACTGCCGTTCCGGCCGCGGCGGTCGCGATCATAAAATCGCGGCGCGCGAGAATTCCCCTTTTTCCCTTCATGCGCGGTCCCGCACTCCTGCGAATGGAGATATCTGAACTGCGCAGGGTAGCACCGCAAGACATCGACTCGATGTGATTTGGAGCACCGGGGTGCGGGAGGCAAGACTCCATTCAGACCGCGGTGGCCACCTGTTCAGAGCCGACAGCTTGGCGGAGTCATATTTCTGAGATCAAATCACCTCCGCACCATGATTTACGCCCAGCAATTCCGCGAGCGCGTTCACTTCTACGCTGCTGGAGCTCAGATCCTTGCGCACGAGTTGGAGCCTCACCTCTCGTGTTCCCCCGGCAGGAAGGTTCAACGTCACCAACTCGCCGCTCTCTAATTCCGGACGAATGCGATACATTGGCAACCAGCCAAAACATAGGCCGCTGCGCACCGCGCCGATTGCAGCCTCAATCGATCGCACCGGCATCACGCGCTGCGCGGGCACCCGGGGCTGATGCTTGGGCGATCCGGATGCGGTGCCTTCGATGCTGACCAGCGTGTGTCGCACCATATCGGCACGGGAGAGCTCACGCGTCAACCGAAGAAGCGGATGATCGCTTCGAGCAACGGCAATCAATCGGATCACGAGGATTGGCTTTCGAAAGAACTCGCGCGAAACCAATCCGGTAATGCAGAGCTGAACATTGTGCACCGAAAACTCGGCGTCGGCATTGAGGAAGGTGCCTTGCCTGAGCCTCGGTTGGACGTGGGGAAACCGTGCCGCAAAATTCGCGAGCGCAGAAAAAAGCCGGTCGTTGGGAAAGATGCTGTCAACCGACAACCTGACTTCAGACTCTCCGCCCGAAGCGAGAGAACTCGCTCGCTGTTCCAATTGGTGAAAGCCCGCCAGATGAGGTTCGGCGTCCGCCAGCAGAACTCGCCCTAACTCAGTCAACTGCGCCCTTCTGCCCTTGATTTCGAATAATTTGATCCCAAGCTGATCCTGCAGGCGGGTAATGGCGTAACTGATGGTGGATTGCGACCGGTTGAGCTGCTTCGCGGCCGGCGCAAACCCTCCCAGCTGGACCACAGCGTGCAGAATCTCCCATTCATCCAGCGTGGTGCGCATACTGGATAAATATATCGAATAAATCGATATATTGGCGCGAATTTTGAGACTTTCCCTTCGAGAATCCTTGAGAGTAGTATGCGCTTGGCCAAGATATCGACCGAGGCGCGCGTCGAGATTTCAGACCGCGGCAGGATTGGCACTGAAGCCTCATGGAGAAATGCGATGAAGCTGGCAGGACTTGCGATGTTATTGGTTGCAAGCCTTTGTTGTGCGCAGGATAGCGGCGATTTCCGGCCTGCCACCACCAACGTTCTCGATGCGCAATACCCGCGCGTCGACAGCGCCGGGAGGGCGGAGTTCCGCTTTAAAGCGCCCGATGCGACGGCGGTCAAGCTCAACTTCTGGAGCGGGCCAAAGCTCGACATGGCCAGGCAGGCCGATGGGTTCTGGACCGTCACAACCCCGCCTCTGGTTCCGGGATTTCACTATTACACGATCGTCGTCGACGGCGCCGAAGTGAGCGACCCCAGCAGCCACACCTACTACGGCGGAGGCAAAGACGCGAGCGGCATCGAGATTCCCGAGGCCGGCTCAACTTACTATCAACCCGAAGGCGTGCCCCACGGCCAGGTCCGCGAGATCTGGTACCACTCCGACGTGACCGGAACCTGGCGTCACGCGCTGGTATATACCCCGCCCGGCTACGATGAGCAAACCAAGGTGCGCTACCCCGTGCTCTACCTGCAGCACGGAGCCGGTGAAGATGAGACCGGCTGGATCAAGCAGGGCCACGCCAACTTCATCCTCGACAACCTCATCGCTGCCGGAACTGCGAAGCCGATGATCATCGTAATGGCCAATGGCTACGCT
The DNA here is from genome assembly GCA_030044455.1 of Acidobacteriaceae bacterium. GTDB lineage: Bacteria > Acidobacteriota > Terriglobia > Terriglobales > Acidobacteriaceae > Telmatobacter. The sequence goes on from JASHVU010000413.1 coordinate 4,522, forward strand.
CGCACGGCGGACGCTGCGGCGCCGCCCACGGGCAGACCCTTCGGCTCGCCTGAGATGATCAAGGCCATGCAGGAGATGATGACGGCCTTTGAAGACGACATGACCAGGGCGCTCATCCCATTTATCGATTCGAACTTCAGAACCGTTGCAGATCGCGGGCATCGCGCCATGGCCGGGCTTTCCATGGGCGGCATGCAGACCTTCACGGTCACCTTTGACCGGCTCGATCTGTTCTCGTATATTGGCGGCTTCAGCGGCGCCGCCATGGCATTCGGCGGCCAGCCCTTCGACGCCAAGACATCACTGCACGGAGAGCTGGCCGATCCGGCGGCCTTCGCCAAGAGGGTGCATCTGTTATGGCTCGGCGTGGGAACCGACGAGCCTGCGATGATGCACACCGGCATCGTGAACTTGCATAACGCTCTCACCGAAGCGCACGTCCAGCACATATTCTACGAGTCACCCGGCACAGCGCACGAGTGGCAAACCTGGCGCCGTGACTTGAAGGACTTTGCGCCGCGGCTTTTTCAGTAGTTAGTTTTGGGCCGCAGCGAATGGGAGATCACATGATATCCAAGCAATTGCTTTTGGCAGCGGTACTTGGGGTTTCGGCTGCTGCGATGCCAGCCATTGGGCAAGTGCAGACCAGCGTTCCCCCCGTGGAACCCAACGCGAAGCTGGTAACGGTAGAACGCATCAAGGTTCATGGCAAGTCGCTGGAGGGCAACCTCGAAGGTGAAAGTGCAGACCGCGACGTGATCGTTTTTCTTCCGCCCAGCTACGCCAAAGACAAGCATCGCCGTTACCCCGTGGTTTACGCGCTGCATGGATATTCGATCGGCGCTGAGCAATGGACGCATGAGATCCACGTGCCGCAAACGATCGAAGGCGCCTTTGCCTTGGGTTCGAAAGAGATGATTGTGGTGCTTCCCGACTCAAAGACCATCTACAACGGCTCAATGTACTCGAGCTCGGTGACAACCGGCGACTTTGAAAACTTCATCGCGCACGACCTGGTGGAATACATTGACGCGCACTACCGGACCATCCCGGAACGAACCAGTCGCGGTCTGGCAGGTCACTCGATGGGAGGATATGGCGCGAGCCGCATTGGCATGAAGCATTCTGACGTCTTCGCTGCGCTCTACATCATGAGCCCCTGCTGCTTGTCGCCGATGGGCGGCGGCGGCCCGGCCACGAGCGATCAAATGAAAGAGCGTGCGATTGCCAACGAGAAGAAGGTTGCGGCGGCAAAGTCTCCGGCCGATCTCGCCAGCCAGTCGCCCGGCTTCGGCGCCGCCCAGTATGCAGCGGCCGCCGCGTGGGCTCCCGACCCGAAGAACCCTCCGTTGTACTTCGACCTGCCGACCAAAGACGGCGTCCCTCAGCCGGAAATCGTGGCAAAATTCACCGCCAACTCGCCTCTGGCCTTTGTCGACCAATACATCGGCAATTTGAAGCAATACAGGGCCATCTCAATCGACGTAGGAGACCAGGATGGACTGCGTTTTGACACCATCAAGCTCCACGAGGTTTTGGACAGTTACGGAATCAAGAACGGCTTTGAAATTTACAAGGGAACGCACACCAGCGCGGTCGCCGACCGGTTCCAGAATCACGTGCTGCCATTCTTCAGTCAGAATCTCTGCTTCACTGCCGGATGCAGGTGAACAGACCCGAGCTGCGGATCTGCGGACCGCGAGAGAGCAATACTGAAATCTTGCGGAAATCAAAATCAAGTCAACACGAGAATGGCCGGCGCTCTTTACCAGCGATGCGTTGGGCCTACTCAAAGGGGACCAGCAAATGAACACGACAAAGTCATGGCTTGCAATTCTTGCCGGTGTGGCCTTCTATCTTGGGTCAGCGGCGCGGGCTCAAAACACAGCGCCTGGAACTCCCAGCCCGATCGTCGCGAACATCGATGTGCAGCGGACTGAGCCGCCGGTTTCGAAGTACGAGTATGGCATGTTTATCGAGCATATCGGCCAGACAATGTACAGCAGCCTGTGGGCCGAAATGCTCGACGATCGCAAGTTCTACTTCCCGATCAAATCTGAGGAGCCTGCGCCGCAGGGAC
>JASHVU010000414.1 GCA_030044455.1 Acidobacteriaceae bacterium
CTGCTCTCGTCCGAAAAGCTCGAGGAAACATTCGATTACACGCGGCAGTTGGGCAATGTGGATGCGATCTTCAAGAGAGTCCTGGGAGAGTAGTTGCCCATGAGCCAGATTCCTGAAGAGGCGGCGGAGCGAGTATTGGGCGCCATTCGCGAGGTCGTTGAAATGGACGCGAACGGCCGGCACGCCGAGGCCGAGGCGTTCTTCCGGCCGCTGGTCGAAGAGTTTCCCGAGGGGTCGCTGGTGCACAGTTACATGTGCTGGATTCTTTCGCGCAGCAACAAGCATCGCGAGGCGATCGATCATGGACGGGTGGCCGTGCGGCTAACTCCCGAGTCGGAGCTCTCGTCGGTGATGCTGTTCAGGGCGCTGTGGGGCGCCGGCGAGCATGCGTTGGCCTTTGAGGAGATGAGGCGGCTGGAGCAGTACGGGCACTCGGAAGAGTACGCGCGGATGATGCAAGAGTGGAACGAGGGCACCAGCACAAGGAACTGGGAAGACGCCGCGAGCAAAACAATCCAGTAAGAGCAGCCGGGTGCCCCAGGTCCCCCCTTCAGGACCTGGGAAAGCACCAACCCTCGATGCTGGGCAGAAGAGTCCTGCGCGGGGAGGAAGAAAGTTTCACTTGACCTTGGCCATGACGGGCGCGTCGGGGGCAATCCTCGCCCGCGAGGCTCTGCGTGCGCTCGAAGCTGACGGGCGCGTGGAACGCGTGCATTTTGTGGCCAGTGAGAATTCGCTACGCGTGCTGGCCGAGGAACTGGGCGTCTCGGGCCGCAATAATCTTGTCGAGAAACTGCTCTCCTCCAAAACCAGGAAAATAATCCAGCACTCCGACGCCGACGTGGGCGCGGCGATTGCCAGCGGCAGCCATCCTTCAGACGGAATGATCGTGCTGCCTTGCTCCATGGGCACGCTGGCGGCGATTGCGCTGGGACTGGCCGACTCGCTGATTGCCCGCGCGGCCGATGTGACGCTCAAGGAGCGGCGGCCGCTCATACTCTGCGTGCGAGAGACTCCCTTCAATCGGATTCACCTGAGAAATATGACGCTCGCTGCCGAAGCCGGCGCGACCGTCTTCCCGTGCATTCCCGCGTTCTATAACCAGCCAGTTGATTCCGAAGGAATGGCACGGCAATTTGCGTATCGCGTATTGGCGCACTTGGGTTTGCCGCAGCAGGGCGCTTTTGTGTGGAAGCCGGATGAAGGCAGGGAACAGGGAACAGAGAATAGAAAAAACTATCGCACTCTGAATGAATAAGGTCTGTGAGCTAGAGGCTGGCAGCTAGAAACTGGAAGCTGAGCTTAACGAATCAGTTGACATGGGCAGCTTCGCCCCTTGATACTTCAAACCATGCTGAACTCACGAGAACACGGAACTGGGGCAATGGTCATGTGCATGTGCATGGCGAAGGGACCCGTCCGTGGGGCTCGTGAACGGCACATGCGCTAGGCGCAACCGATTCTTGCAGTCAGGCGGCCCGGTCCCAGATAAGGATTAGGGCCGTTTCTGTTTGTGGTTCCGTCGACAGTCTTAAGAGGTTAATTGCGAAAGTGCGCGGGCGGGGACGCCCGCACGACGACCGGAGTGGACGCCGGCGCTACACTTCAAGAGAGATTTGAAGGAGATCACCATGTCTGAAGAAACCAAGCAGCATCTCGCCACGCTCGCAGTGCACGCCGGCCAGGTGGCCGACCCCACCACCGGTTCCCGCGCGGTGCCCATTTACCAGACCACGTCTTACCTCTTCCACGACGCCGACCATGCGGCGCGCCTGTTTGGTCTCCAGGAGTTCGGCAACATCTACACGCGCATCATGAACCCCACCACCGACGTGTTTGAAAAGCGCGTGGCGGCTCTTGAAGGCGGTGCCGCGGCGCTGGCAACCTCGTCAGGGCAGGCGGCGGAGACGCTGACGATTACCACGCTGGCCAAGGCCGGCGAAGAGATTATCTCGACCACATCGCTCTACGGCGGAACGTACAACCTGTTCCATTACACGCTGCCGCGCCTGGGTATCCTAGTGAAGTTTGTGGATGCCGACGACTTCGACGGCATGCGCGCGCTGGTTACCGACAAGACCCGCGCCATTTACGCCGAAACGCTGGGCAACCCTAAGCTCGACATAGTGGACATTGAGAAGCTGGCCGCGATTGCGCACGAGCACAAACTGCCGCTGGTCATCGACAACACGTGCGCTTCGCCAGCGCTGTTGCGTCCCATCGAGTGGGGCGCCGACATTGTGGTGAATTCGGCTACTAAGTTTCTGGGTGGGCACGGCACGGCCATCGGCGGCGTGATTGTGGATGCCGGCAAGTTCGACTGGGCAGCGTCGGGAAGGTTCAGCGAGTTCACCGAACCCGATCCCTCCTATCACGGACTCTCGTACGTGCAGGCATTCGGGCCGATTTCATTCATCATCAAGGCGCGCGTCCAGGGGCTGCGCGACACCGGCGCGGCGCTCTCGCCTTTCAATGCATTTCTGCTGCTGCAGGGCATTGAAACGCTGCACCTGAGGATGGTGCGACACTCCGAGAATGCGCTGGCCGTGGCCAAACATCTGGCCGAGCATCCGGGCGTGGAGTGGGTCAACTATCCGGGCCTCAATACGAGCCCATATCATGATCGGGCCAAGAAGTATCTGCCCATCGGCGCGGGCTCCTTGGTGACCTTCGGCATTAAGGCTGGTATGAAAGGCAACGGCTACGACGCCGGAAAGAAACTCATCAACACCCTGAAGCTGTTCTCGCTGCTTGCGAACATTGGCGACGCCAAGTCGCTGGTGATTCACCCGGCTTCGACGACGCATCAGCAGCTTTCGGTCGAGGAGCAGGCGTCGGCGGGTGTGACTCCGGGCATGGTGAGGCTCTCGGTGGGCATCGAAGACATTCGCGACATTATTGCCGACCTCGATCAGGCCATCGAAGTTGCCAATGGGCATGCATTTGCCGGAACGGGCGAGGCAGTTGCGGCAAAATGATAAGAGAAGCTGGCAGCTAGAAGCTAGTAGCTAAGAAAATGACCGACTCATTTAATCGCAGCGGCGCGTCGCCGCCACAAAAGACGATTGCGCCCACCTACGAAGGCGACTTTGTGCTCAAGGAGCCGTTGGCGCTTGAATGCGGGCGATCCCTGGACTGTCCGACGCTGCATTATGCCGTTTACGGCAGGCTGAATGCAGCCAGGGACAATGCCGTTCTTGTTTGTCATGCGCTGTCGGGTTCGGCGCTGGTCGGCAGCTGGTGGCCTGAGATCTTCGCCCCTGGCGCGGTGCTCTCTTTGGAGCACGACTTTGTCATCTGCATCAATATGCTCGGCTCCTGTTACGGGTCCACCGGGCCGGGGTCGGTGAATCCTGAGACGGGTGAGCCCTTTGGGCCCGACTTTCCTCTCGTATCGATCCGCGACAATGTGCGCGCGCAGGCCCAGCTTCTCGACTCGCTCGGCATTCGCAAGTTGCGGCTCACGCTTGGCGGCTCCATAGGTGGCATGCAGGCGCTGGAGTGGTCAATCCTCTGTCCGGGGCGCGTGGAGCGGGCGCTGATTATCGGTGTGGCGCCGCTGGGCGCCATGGGGCTGGCGCTGAACCATCTGCAGCGGGTGGCGATTGAACAGGATCCTGAGTGGGAGGGCGGCCGCTACCTGCCGCAGAAGCCTCCGCGGAAAGGGCTCTCGCTCGCGCGTCAGATCGGAATGATCAGTTATAAATCTGCGCCACTGCTCGAGGAGCGGTACGGGCGCAATCCCAACCGCAACGGCGAGGACCCATGGCTTGAGGACCGCTGCGGCGGCCTGATCGGCGGCCGTTTTGACGTGGCAGGGTATCTTGACGAACAGGGAAGGCGCTTTGTGGAGCGGTTCGAGGCCAATTCTTATCTTTCGATCATGCGATCGATGGATACGTGGGATCCATTGCGCGGTTTCGGTTCAGCAAAGGAGGCATTCGGGAGGATCAAGGCGAAGCTGAGCTTTGTGGGCATCAGCACAGATTGGCTGTTCCCGGCCGAGGACGTGCGACTGTTTGCCGAGGCGGTGCGGGCCGCCGGCGCCAATGCCGATTACCGGGAGATGGAGAGCTCGCACGGGCACGATGCCTTTTTGGCCGAGCAGACGGAACTGGTGCGGTTGCTGCAGTAGCGGTAAGCCGCACGAATGCGGAATTGGCAGTCTTCTCCGACAGAGTGCCTGCCGGCATGGGAAATCGGCGGAGAACCGCATCTCAGATAGACGGAAAAATCAGTCGTGTGGACGGGAGAATCACTCGTCGCAGCGGCCGTCTCAGATTTTCCCGAAGTGTTTGCTTGTCAGGGGCAGCGCGGGTTTCTATAATCCTTCCAATACTGTCTCGGATGCCGTGGTATCGTGGTAACCGTCACCGCGGCGCTTAACCGCCGCTCAGAGCGGTTGTCGTTCCCAAGCGTGAATGAGCATTATTGTTCGCCATTTCAGCAATTCCCAGGAGCACTGAATGAAGAAGTTAGTCTTTGCATCTGCGATGGCACTGGCTGCCATTTGCCTTGCTCTCGCGCCGCCGGTGCCAGCGCAGGCACCTGCATCGGAGGCGGGCCAGGTCAGCCTTCCCGCAGACCAATACAACGCCTATCAAAACGCCACAACTCAGAGCGATCCTGCGGCAAAAGCCGCTGCGCTTGAAAGCTTCCTGACAACATATCCTCAAACCCCTGTCAAGAAGACCGTCCTGGACCAGCTGATCGATGCCTATCAGGCAGCCAGAAACCTCCCCAAGGCTCTGGACGCAGCTACCCGCTTGCTGCAGTTGGATCCGAACAATATGAAGGCGATTTACTTCTCGGTCTACGTCGACGTGCAAGATTGCAAGAAGGCAGTCGACCCGCAGACAGGCGACCTGAAGGACCCTCAGCCCTGCGACAATTCAGCCATCCTCGCCCAGAAAGGCCTGGTCGTGACCAAGCCTGCCGAAACCGACGATGCGACCTGGAAGAACATTACGGGCGCGGCTTACCCGCTCTTTCACTCGGCAATCGCGCTGGACGATGTTCTTGTAAAGAAGGACTTCGCTGCCGCGATAGACGAATACACCAAGGAACTGATGCTTTATCCGGTGGAACAGACCCAGTCGGGACCAGGTCTGGTGGACACGCTGGCCCTGGCTGAAGCCCTCGCGAAGCCCAGCCCGAAAAAAGACATCGTGAAGGCGGTGTGGTTCTATGCACGTGCCTTCGACTTTGCCCCGGCGCCCTACAAGCCGCAGATCGAGCCGAAACTTGATTACTGGTACAAGCGCTATCACGGCACGCTTGACGGCGATGCTGCCATCAAAACGCAGATTGATGCCATCAAGACCCAGGCCCAGTCCTCATTATTCCCGCCCGCCAGCTTTACCATCGCCCCGGCGCCGACACCTGCCGATCTTGCCCATCACGCTTACACCAGCGGCGACCCGAAACTGCTGAGTCTCGAAGATAAGGAGTATATCCTGGCCAACGGCTCTGACGCAGACGCCAATGGTTTGTGGGCGCTGCTTAAAGGCCAGCAGACCCCGGTTCCGGGCGTGGAGATCTCCGCGCAGGCTACGGTGCTTAAAGTGACTGTGACCACGACGCCTGCAGCCAAGCCCAAGGACTACGTGGTGAAGCTTACGACGCCGGCTGATTGTGACAAGGTCCCCGCCCTTACGGGAACAACCGTGAAGGACGCCCAGGAATACGTTCTGGCCAATGGTGTAAAGGCTGATACCGACCCGATTGACGCGCTTACCGATTCGCCGGCCAGGATCCACAAGATCGAAGTTGTGCCGGCCGTGGTAGCAATCAATGTTGCGGTGACGCAGGATGCCAAGGATAGCAAGACGGCCGACTTCATTGTGGATATGAAGGAGCCCGCTTCGTGCAAAGATGTTCCCCCGGCCGGATCGGCTTTTGCACTTCAGCCGGCAACGGAACTTGACGCGACCTACGCAACATTCACTAAGATTCCTCCCGCAAACGGCAGGGACGCGTCAGCTCAGATCGAGTTGAGCGACGGCTTCCTGCAGCTTGAGAAGAAAGCGCCCCCGCATAAGCCGAGCCCGGCACACCGTGCCGGAGAGCACCGCCCTGGCGAGTGATAAGCCGGTAATTCCTGGGATAAATAAAAGGGCGGCCAATAAGGCCGCCCTTCTTTTTCGCAATGAATGCTTGATGATGGCGGTTGGCACGACCGGTTTTCTCGTTTTGATCTGTCACTTTTTCCTGCCGGGGAGTGGTAGTCTAAACCCAGAATGGCGCATTCGAAGTACATTCTGCTTTTGGCGCTGATGGCATTAACTCTGCGGCTTTGCCCTGCACAGGAAAACCAAGGGGGCCCAAAACTCCCCAAGGAAAAGCCGGTGCCTCAATTCCAGGAGCCGGCTCCGTTTCCCATGGATTCCTCTCCGTTAGCCAAGAGCTTCACCATCGAAGTGCGTACGCCCGAGCAGATGACGGAAAGGGATCGCCTGCTCGAGGCGGACGCCGAATCGTCAATCGCTGAACGCGCGGGCTTTGCCGACCTCGAGTTTAACGCCGGCAAATGGAGTTATTCGCAGTTGGTTTGCCCCGATTTTCCTAACCACTTGTTCCTGCGTTTCATGCGGGATAACGGGGTGAGCGACCAAAGTGTATTTTCCGCTTCAATTCCGCGCAATGGAGAGGGGCACGTCCGCATCATTCCAATTCTGAGGCGCAGCTATTCGCTTTTTTCGCCGGCGCCCATCAATGAAATCACCATTGCGATGTTCAATCATATCCGCAAGGAGGAGAAGGCCGAAACCACGCCTTCGTGGGAGGGGACGGCGCTATGCTACGCGGCGCTGGCCGGCGCCAATCCCGTGGCGGTGCCGCAGGGAGATCGATCGGGTCCGGAAGGTTTTCCCGCAGCTTCGGCGCCCGAGCTTGAAGTACCGCTTCAAGGGAGCGGGATCTTCCATCGATCCGATGAGGACGAGATCGTCTATCTTGGCGATGCGTCAGCGAAGCCCAGGCCGGTGCTGTGGACCATGACCTTTAATAAAAACGGGCGGCTATTGAAGGTGAAACGCCCGTCTGACGAGGTCAACAAGCCAAAGCCGGTTCCCACGGGCCCGACGCCCAAAGAAAAGCCAGTTCCGGCAACATTGGCAGCAGATTAAATTGAGTTGAGAATCGGCGCAGAGAGTCCGTGGCTCGAGTTACAGCATAGTTACTCGCCCAGCATGATTCGCTGGATGCGGCTGGCGCGGCCCGTGTCAGGGTCGCATTCAACCAGCGCCGCGCACATCTTTGGGTTTCCTTTTGCGGCCTCGAACTTTCCCGGCATTCCTGTCAAGAATCTGTGCAGCACCAGTTCTTTTTCCACTCCGATGATGCTGTCATAAGGGCCGCTCATGCCTACATCGGTCTGGAAAGCCGTTCCGCCCGGCAAGACGCGCTCGTCGGCCGTTGGCACGTGGGTATGCGTGCCCAGGACAGCCGTGACCCGGCCATCGAGATGCCAGCCCATGGCGACCTTCTCGCTCGTGGCCTCGGCGTGGAAATCAACCAGAATCACCTTGGCCTTGATGCCGGAAAGCAGTTCGTCAACGGCAACGAACGGATCGTTGGTGCCGCTCATAAACACGCGGCCCTGCAAATTAAGAACGGCGTAAGGGACGCCGCTCTCGGTCACGCCTTCATAGATTCCGTAGCCGGGCAGTCCGGGCTGATAATTGGCGGGGCGAAGCACGCGGCGCGGGCGATCGGCGCTGTCAGCGGGGGCGGAACTCAAATAATCGATGAGTTCGCGCTTATCCCACACATGATTTCCGGTGGTCAGCACGTCGGCTCCCCAGTCGAAGATCTCTTCGGCGATCTGCGGTGTGACGCCGAAGCCGCCGGCGGCGTTTTCAACGTTGATCACCGTGAGCTCGACGCTATGCGCCTCGCGCATGTGGCCGATGTGTTCGCGCACGATCTTTCGACCCGCGCTGCCGAATATGTCGCCGACGAATAAAAGGTTCAAGGTGGTACGAAGCTCCTCGAAAAGGGACTAGG
>JASHVU010000415.1 GCA_030044455.1 Acidobacteriaceae bacterium
TCCTACGAGGACCTCGTCGCCAACAATGCCTATTCCACCGACGCTTGGCGCGGCCTCCTGGTTGTGCTTCACAAGCAGCGAAACGATCGTCAGCTGGCGGCGGAGATTCCGCGAATTCCCGCCGCTGTTCGCACCCAGCTTGAGGCAGAACCCGATTTCCTCGAACTCGAAGCCAGCGCGGAATCAACCGCGGGCCGCCCGCAGGATGCGGTTCAACTGCTTCAGGCAGCGCGCTCCCGCTATACCAGGCAGCAAAAGAGCGCGCCCCCTAACTTGGATATTCAACTGGCGTGGACCATGCTGGCCGTTTCCCCCGATGAGCCGGGCTTGAGCGACCTTTTGCGGAATGCCAGGATGCGTCCCGATCTCACCTCCCGGCAGCAGCAAGCGATCGAAGAGCTCTGGTCGACCTGGAGCCTGCGCCGCGCCGAGCATGCCTTTGCATCCAATCCAGAAACTGCATTCACCATTCTCATCGACGCCGGAAGCGCGTATCCACGCAACCGGGATATCCACGCCGCCTTAGCCTCCTTGTACCTGAAGCGGCACGACAAGGAAAGGGCGCTCGAGGTCTTCAGAACCTGGGGGATGGCGGGCGCCGAACCGGGAGACTACCGCATGGCTGCCGGGGCTGCACTTTCTGCGCACAAGGATACGCTGGCCGGTCAATACCTTCGCCGCGGCCTCGAGAACTTTCCGAATGACCCCGAGCTGATTCACATGAATGCCCGGCAAGACATCATGGGTGGAGATTATGCGGAAGCCGAGCGCGAGTTGGAATCCACCTTGGAGGCCATGCGCGAACAAGGTGCATCGGAATTCGAAACCAGCGCCACTTCGCGGCAAGACTTTCGCGGGAACGCTGATGATTCGTACGGCTCTGAAAACCCACTCACGCTTCACGAGCGTACCAGTCAGGCCCTCAACGACGCCGCCAGCGAGTTATCGACTCCTGCGCAGCAGTCCGATCCGCCCTGCCGGCCTGAGACCGCCAGCGGCAACTCCGGAAGTCTGCGCCTCAAGCCCATCAGCCTGGTGTTCACGCTTTCAAATGGCCGGCAAAGTTCGGCGGACCTGCAACAAACCGCGGCCCAGGGCGCCGGCACACCTGCGCAACCTCAGCCGCAACCTTCAACGCAGGCGCAGGAACAGAGCCAGGCGAAGCAAGAGCAAGTCCAGGATGAGCTCGACGCGGTGAAGGACCGCAACACACCGGTGGTCAGCGTGGGAGGCGAGGGTACGGGGCGCATAGGCGATCCGGGATTCAGTCAGCTCATCGTTAGCGACAGCATTCTGGGCTCGGCGTACACGGTTTCAAATCAGTTGCGGTTTGGCATCCAGGCGCACGGCGTCTACGCGTACAGCGGCACTCCCACTGGTAATTCGAATTTGATGTTCGGCACCCTGCCCGTGGGCGCGGTATTCGGCAATCAGGACCAGTACGGTTTCGCCGGCATCGCCCAACTATCGACAAACACCTTCGGATTGTCGGTGGGAACTACTCCGCAAAACTTCCTGGTTCACAACGTGATTGGCGGAATCCGGTATCGACCGCTCAACGGCTGGTTCTCATTGCTCGGTGTGCGCGACAGCGTCAAAGACAGCTTGCTCTCCTACGCCGGGGAGCGCGATCCGGGTACCGGTGAGCAGTGGGGAGGGGTGGTCTCGAACACCGGAACTGTAAAATTCGACTCCGGTCCTTCCAACAACCTGCAGTATAAGACCATCGGCGAATACGCCTCAGTGAGTTACTCGTACCTCCAGGGGAAAAACGTGCCCGACAACTGGAGCGCGTCAGGGAATGCCGGGGTGTATTGGAACGTGATGCAGGGGCTGACGGTCGGTGTAGGCGCCTCCGCCATGCACTATGACAAGAACCTGAATTACTTCTCCTTCGGCCAGGGAGGATATTTCAGCCCGCAGAAATATTACCTGGCCGCCATACCGATCACGTGGTACGCGCGCCATCCCCGCTTCGAATACCAGATCAAATTCAGCGGAGGGGTACAGTACCTGCAACAGAATCAGTCACCGTTCTATCCGATTTTGCCCCCCGCTTCCGCCGTCGTTACTCCCGGCTTTTATGCGTCCAGCACCACTACGTCGCCCAACTACAACGCAGATCTGCGCCTGGGCTACCGTGTCGCTCCGCACCTCTATTTCGAAACCTTCGCTACCGCCAACAATGCTCAGAACTTTTACACCCAAAGCGCGGGATTCAGCCTGAAGTTCGTGATCGATCCCATTCCCACCAGCACCGACTTGCCGGTGAACTCCATTCCCGACTGGACGGGTAAGCAGCCGTTCTCTGTCCGATGAACCGTCGTCGTGATCGCAATCGATTGCCCGTCGGATAGAAGAGATGGAACGCACCTTCTAAGTAGCTCCAGCCCGGAACCGGGTGGCCGAGTCGACGCGACCATCCGCAAAGCGGCGACCTTGGGAAGTACCGGAAAGGACATAGCAACTCAGAAAATGCCGTAGACTGGCGAGCGCATTGCACGAATCGGCGAACTGTGCGAATTACAAATCTTTAGTCCGCATTTCTCACCAGCCACGAAAAC
>JASHVU010000416.1 GCA_030044455.1 Acidobacteriaceae bacterium
CACACCGCGCCGACTGATCCACTCACCTTTGCGGGGATGGTGGCGCTGCTCGGAGGCGTCGCGCTGTTTGCCGGCTATCTCCCCGCACGAAGAGCGTCAAAGATCGATCCCATGGTCGCGTTGCGAACAAATTAGGGTCTGTTAACCACCATTTCTCACCGGCGCAGGAGTGGCATACCCCCCATCGGATACCCCCGGCCCCTGCCAAAAGTATCAAAGTCTATTGTTTTCATCGCGATCGAGGGTAGACTGGGCGGCCATGTCTATTGTTTTCAGGCAGATAGGATCGGCTGGTCTGCCGAACTGCGGCCCGAAAAGCTCCTTACTGCTTTCAGGATAGAACAATGAGGGGAAATTACCAGCAAAGGGAGCGGAGGTGCAAGTATATTTTGAATGAGGGTGATAGAGGAGGAAGGCGGCAGGCTGGGTATTGACTGCGGCGGCGGCTGGCGAGAAATGCAGGCTACCGCTTTTTCTCTGAGTTACTGCGTCCTTTCCGTTTCTTCTCAAGGCCACCCTCCCTGGTGGTCGCGTCGGCTCGGCCACCCGGTTCCGGGCTACAGCTACTCAGAAAATGCTTTCGCTGTGAGGTTTCAACAGGTTGTCAACTTTGGCGCCAAATCTCACCAGAGACTTCTCGTGGGCAAAGATGTAGTGGAGTCGGCCGCCTCGGGCTCTCCCACACGGGCTGCAGGAGTTTCACGAACAGGGGTCGATTGTCTCTGAGTTTCTGGAACAAGGCGGGCGACGGGAACCCCGTTGCGATGCAGAACAAACGTTATGCCCTGGTAGCGGGCGCGGTTCACGCAATCAGAAAAGTTCCGCGCCGCCTCAGTAACGCTGATGGAGCGGGTCTGCATAAAATCAGATTATTTGATTTTCTGCAGTTCGCAACCGCCTGAGAATCAAGTCAGTTAATATCCTATCCTTGAGGAGCGCTACCCGTGATCGCTCACCCCCATCTTGTCCATGAGGGCATCAAAATCCTCAAGCTTCGCGTATTCGATAATTACCCGTCCACGGCCGTTTCTGTCCTCGATCGTTACCTTCATTCCCAGCGCTCTTTGCAGTCGCTCCTCGGCATCGCGCACATTGGGATCGATGGGAGACTCAGGCGCCGATTCTTTCTTCGATTTGCGCTCCGGGTGAATCAGGCCCTGGACATAGTTCTCAGTTTGGCGAACGGAAAGCGAAAGCGCAACCGCACGCTTCGCCGCTTTCTCAATCTCCTCAGGATGGTCGAAAGCCAACAGCGCTCGCGCATGGCCAAAGGTCAATTCACCAGACTCGACCCGATCCTGCACGGAAATGGGCAGTTTGAGCAGCCGCAGAAAATTTGCAACCGTCGTCCGGTCTTTGCCCGTGCGTTGCGCCATCTGCTCCTGAGTCATGTGGAACTCGCGTGACAGCCGCTCAAAGGCTCGAGCCTGTTCCATCGGATTCAGGTCGGCTCGTTGCAGGTTCTCGACGATGGTGATCTCCATCGCCTGCTCGTCCGACACTTGGCGCAGGATTGCCGGGATCGTCTTTTTGCCTGCCAGCTCCGAAGCTTTCCACCGTCGTTCGCCGGCAATCAGTTGGAATCTGCCGTTGGCCTGGGGTCGAACCAAAACAGGCTGGACGACACCATTCGCGGTGATCGACGTCGCAAGCTCGGCGAGCTCGTCTGGATTCATCCGGCCGCGCGTTTGAAAGGGATTGCGGTCGATCAGATCGATGGGGATTTCCCTTGGCCGGCCACCTTCACTCTCAGCGGCAGGGGCGGGGCCAGAATGCGTGCGCGGCAGCAGAGAGTCAAGCCCTTTGCCCAGTGCGCGTCGTTTGGTGTCAATCGTTCCGGTAGTCATCGAATTTGTTCCTCAGAAATGCCGTCCGAATGCGGCCTTTTAGTCTCTTTGCCAATGCGGATTGTCGACTTGCGGGAGCGGTCCGGGCCAGGAAGCCGGATGCTCCTAAGAGTAAGGCCAGAAGCGCACCTCAGCCGGTGGCTTTTCTGAGGCAGCAATCTTTCGTACCCGGCTGCGGGGCGCCTCAATGTTGTTTCGGGCCATGAACTCGCCTGCAAGTTCGAAATAGGCCTCAGTTCCGCGTGACCTGCTATCGTAGAGCGCGACTGGCTTCCCGTGGCTTGGCGCTTCGGCCAGCCGGATGTTGCGCGGAATTACAGTCCGGTAGAGTCTTTCACGGAAGTGCTCGCGAAGAGTCTCAGTCACTTGCTGCGCAAGATTGGTGCGGTCGTCGTACATGGTAAGCAGAACGCCTTCGATCGTCAGCTGGGGATTAAATGCGGAGCGCACCCGTTCGAGCGTCGAAATCAGCTCAGATACGCCCTCGAGAGCGAAATACTCAGCCTGCATGGGCACCATAAGGATCTCGGCCGCGCATAAAACGTTCAGCGTCAACAAATCGAGGGCCGGCGGACAGTCAAGAATGACCAGATCGTAGTGGTCGCGAACCGGTTCCAGGGCATCGCGAAGCCGGGTTGCGCGATCTTCCTGACCGGCAAGCTCAATATTGGCGCCAGTCAGGTTCTTTGAGCCAGGCAGAAGCGAAAGATGATCGACAGTCGTCGGCAGTATGACCTGGTCGGCGGCACTGTTGCCAACCAGCACGTCATAAATGGAGTGGCGATTGTCGTCGCGCTGGAAACCGAGGCCTGACGAGGCGTTGGCTTGGGGATCGCAGTCGGCCAGTAGTACATTGAGACCTTCGAGAGCCAGGCATGCGGCTAAATTGATCGCGGTCGTGGTCTTACCCACCCCACCCTTCTGGTTCACCACGCCGAGAATTCTACCCATGGCATTCAAGACTAACGGGAGCAAAGGAAAGAGGGTAGACGATTTCGCTGTGGAGAACTCGGACAAGCTGTGGAAAGCTGCCGGAGACGCCAACTTGAAAGTTGGTGCAATTGTTTCATGGTCATGGGTTTGCGGGAACAATGGGTGTTGGGACGTGTGCCCATCGGGAAGTCGGTGGAAAGTGGAAAACTCGGGTGTTACGAGCGAAAGTCGACGGGGTGCCGCGCACTTGAAAAATCGATTTTTGATCCGCGTCCGAGCCACGGTTTTAGCTTGTAGTCCCCGCCTGAATGCTGGGTCGGCCAGTCGTTTGTGTTCCACGTGAAACATAGAAGTTGGGTCGGTTCCGTTTTAGGTCATGTTCCACGTGGAACGATCGACCCCAGTCGGAGCGATGGCCGTCACATTCGCCCCTTGCTGGCAGCGCTACCATCGACTCGCCAACCAGGAGTCACTGCCGTGAACGTACTCACTTCAGCCGCAGACCGCGTCGGTACCATTACCATGAATCATCGCCGCGTTAATCCCCTGAGCAGAAGCTTGCTCAGCGACATCTCCGCAGCGATCGACGAGTTGGAACGACACGACGTTCGAGCCGTCGTATTGCGCGCCCCCAAAGCCGCCCGGGTATTCTCGGCCGGACACGACGTCAACGAACTGCCCACCAACGGCCGCGACCCACTCACTTACAACGACCCGCTGCGCCAACTTGTACGCAAAATCGAAACCTTGCCTCTGCCCGTGATCGCGATGGTCGAGGGGTCAGTCTGGGGTGGCGCCTGCGAACTCGTATTCGGTTGCGACCTGATTATTGCGGCGCGAAACTCAACCTTCGCCATTACTCCCGCTAAACTCGGTGTACCCTACAACCTCTACGGAACTCTGAACCTGGTCAAAGTAGCTGGCATCCACCTGCTCAAGGAGATGCTTTTCACCGCCGAACCAGTATCGGTCAACCGGCTCGAGGCCACGGGCGTGATTAATCACGTTGTCCCTGCGCAAGAGCTTGAAGACTTTACCATGAGACTCGCTGCACAGATCGCACAGGCTTCTCCACTCGTCCTGCGGGTCCTTAAGGAAGAGTTGCGCGTGCTGGCCAATGCCCATCCGCTGAATCCGGAAACCTATGAGCGGCTTCAGGCATTGCGTCGGCAGGTCTACGACAGCAACGATTACCAGGAAGGGATTCGGGCGTTTCTCGAAAAGCGGCAACCCGAATTCAAGGGCAACTGAGTCAGCCCTTAGCCCTTTTGACGACTTTCAGGATCCCGACTCCTGCGCAAGCAAGAGTACGCGAGCCGTCCCGCTCGCCAAGCCAATTGGCCTTCTCCAAGTGAACCCCGCTCCTGCGGCGGATTTGAGCTGATCCATATCAGCCGCCGTAGTCATCAACACAAGCCATCCCTCAGGCGCAACGAGCCTGGCCGCCGCCTTCACCGCCGCGGCCATTCTGTCTACCCCTCGCAAGGTCACGCAATCGAAATGCGACTTCAATTCTTCAGCCCGCCCGAAGTGCACTTTAACACTTAAACCGAGAACCCGAACCGCCTCCATCAGGAATGCGGCCTTCTTGTTCTGGGATTCGGCGAGGGTCACGTCGATTTCAGGTCGGCAAATGGCAGCCGGAATTCCAGGTAACCCCGCTCCGGACCCAAAATCGAGCAGAGTGCCGATCCCTGCCGGCAGACGAACGCTAACATCTATTGATTCAATAATATGACGCGAGATTACTCCATCTTCGTCGTGGATCGAGGTCAGGTTGATGCGAGTATTCCAGCGAAGAATCAGCGAAGTATAGGCGCTCAATCGGGTAATTGCCGTCTCGTCCAACGACCCCAGTCCTGCTGCCTCGACCTCCTCTCTGATCTTGTCGCCGGCTGCATCGCTCATTTCACGGTCACCGGCTCTTCCACGCGTGGCGGTTGCCAAACCCCGGCGGCCTCAACAAACGTCTTGAAAATTGACCTTGAAAGCGCGCTCTCTGAGCGGGTCCGCTCCGGGTGCCACTGTACACCCAGAACAAAATGGTTCGCCGACTCCAGCTCCATTGCCTCAATCACCTGGTCGTCCGGCGAAACCGCGGTAACGCGAAGGTTGTCGCCGGGAAGGCGAACGGCCTGGTGGTGGCTCGAGTTCACTTGCGTTTCGAAGGCCGAGCCCGCCGGTAGTAATGCCGCCAGCCGCGACCCCTCGGCAATCTTCACTGCGTGCGCTTCAACCACGGTGCGCCCGGGCCGATGGTTCACTTTGGTTTTCAAATCGGTATCCAGATCCTGGATCAGTGAACCGTTTCGCCAAACGTTGAGCGTCTGCATGCCATGACAGATGGCCAGGATCGGCTTTTTCAAATTGAACGCGTCCTGCAGCAGCAGCTCATCTACGGCGGTGCGCGCGGCATCGGCCTCGCCGCACTCGGGAATCGGCTTCTCGCCATAGCGCTCGGGATCCACATCGAACCTGCTTCCGGGAAGGAGAATTCCCTTGACGCTCGCGAGCAGTTTTGCCACCTGTTGCTGTGCCTGCCTGATCTCGATCACGACGACTGAAGCGCCCACTGCTTCGAGCGCTTCGACATATGCAGGCAGTGAGCGGGAGTTGTATTCTTCGTCGCTGCTGGTGGGTTTTGGAATGGCAATGCGCACGGTCATGAGCATTTCCAGTGTACGTGAGCTTCGAGCCTGCCTCTCACTGCCAACCAATCAATTCCTCGGCGTCGTCGACCAAGACCACGTCATATCGTTCGATCATGGGCATCAACAATCCCTCGAGCTCCGTCTTCCAAAGTTCTCCTTCGTAGAACTTCGCTTTCATCGGCTCGCGGGACGCAAGATCGGGGAAGCCGCGCATGAAGAAAAACGTGTCGGGATCCTCGATTGAAAGCCAGGGGCCGAGAATCTTCATCCCGATCTCAGCATGCGCAGGCATCGATTTGCTGCGGAAGATGGCGAGGAACTGGTCACGCTTGCCTGGGTTCAGCTTGTATGTGCGCATTTCGACGATCATCTTCCGATTCTCCTCATGGCAGTCTCTATTGTCCGGCCCACAATGGCAGCAGCTTTAAGAAACCGCGAGCGATTCGGCTTCAACCCGCGCCCCGGCCTCAAGCATCGCCTCAATTGCCGCGCGCACTCTCGCTGTGAGTTCGTCGGTCTGGCGCACTGTCATCCCTTTGGTCTCGATCGGCTCGCCGACATTCAGAATCAAATCTCCCGGATAAAAGTGGTGCGTGTGGATAGGCAGCAGATCATACACGCCGCTCAGCGCCACCGGAATCAGCGGTACCTGGGCGCGAATCGAGAGAAATGCCGCGCCGGAAAGGAATGCCTGCAACTGCCCATCGGGAGTCCGAGCCCCCTCAGGAAACACGAAGAGAGGCATGCCCGCGCGCAACGCCTTGACGCCGGCGCCAAGGCTGCCCAGCGCGGCGTGTGCGTTGCCAACGTCGATAGGAATCTGCCCCGACCGCTCGAGGTACCAGCCGATGAATGCAATTTTCCAAAGCTCCTTCTTGGCCAGGATTCTGAACTGAAAGGGCAGGGAAGAAAAAACTACCGGCGTGTCCATATACGAGGTGTGATTCGAAGCGTAAACGGCCACCGGATACTTGTGCAGATTTTCCGCGCCGCGAATGGTCACGCGCGAGCCAGAAAGCCAGACACACCACCGCGCCCACTTTTGCGCAATGCGGTGCTGAATGCGTCCGCTCTTTTCAAACAAAGATACAAACAGCGCCAACGAGCCCCAGAAACCTGTCACGATGCTCAGCGCCGGGGTCTGCACCAGGTTTGTTCGCCAGCGGTAGAACCTTGGCACGGGATTGGGCCGGCGCACTCTCATGCTTCCTGCCTCGCGCCCAACAGCAGCGATCGCGCTTCTCCCACCAAGTACACCGATCCCGAGACAACAATCGGGCTGCCGACAGCAAGCTCTTCCGCGGTCTTCAGCGCTTCACTCACGTTTTCTTCCGCAACGGCCTTTGTGCCCGTGGCGCGCGCTGCCGCAAGCAGCTCGTCGATGCTCGCGGCGCGGCTGGAGTGAATCGGCGCCAGAATTACGTGCTCAAAGATCGGAAAGAGAATCTGGGCCATCTCAGCGATGGGCTTGTCGCGCAGGCAGCCAAAGACCAGCACCTTGGCGCTATTGTCGCCAAGCAGGCTGCGTAGCCCTGCGCGCAGCGCCCACGCTCCGGCCGGATTATGCGCCACATCCAGGATCCACTCAACTCCGCCGCTGCGCACGCGCTCAAGCCGGCCTGGCCAGCGCGTCAGCTTGATTCCATCGGCAATCGCTGCCGCGGTCACCGGGAAGCCGTGGCGCTCCGCCAGTTCAACCGCGGAAGCGATCGCCAACGCCAGATTGCGATGCTGATGCGCTCCTTTGAGCGGCGAATTGACTTCAATCTGCGCGCCCAGGGCGTGAACCGTGTATGGATCTTCTGCGCCGAGCAACCCCGGCATGTAGCGCGCAGCATTCACTCCCTGCACGTTCAGCTCGGTTGCCACCTCGCCCAGCACCTGGTTGGCTTCAGCGTGCTGCGGCAACGTGATGAGTGTGCCGTTCCGGCGCATGATTCCCGCCTTCTCGCGCGCAATGGCGGTGATTGTCGGCCCCAGCCACTCCATGTGGTCGAGCGAAATGTCGGTGATCACCGAGAACAGCGGATCGACAACATTGGTCGCATCCAGGCGGCCGCCCATCCCCACCTCAAGAACCGCAATCTGGGCTCCAGCCTCGGCAAAGTAAAGGAAGGCGAGCGCGGTAAGGATCTCAAAGTAACTGGGCTGTTGCGGGAGCTTCTGCACTTTAACCATTTGGCCGGCGGTGCCGGAGACTCGAAAAAAAAGCCGCGCAAAATCGTCGTCTGCAATCTCGCTCCGGTCAATTCGAATGCGCTCGTTGGCGCGTTCCAGGTGCGGCGAGGTGTAGAGGCCGGTGCGCACACCCGCGGCGCTCAGGATCGACGCCAGCGTCGCTGCCGTCGATCCCTTGCCGTTGGTTCCGGCAATTAGAATTGCAGGGAACTTCAACTGCGGGTTGCCCAACTCGGCGAGCAGCACCCTGATCTCATCGAGCGAGAATTTTCTGCGCGGCTGCCCGGCCTTTTGATACAGCTCGGGCGTCATGGTGTTGAGTTGTTCGATGGCCGCAGCGTAAGACATGGAAGCTTAAGTATAAAATCTGCGCCGCAAGGCGATCTCCATGGAGGGAGTCTTATACCGCGCTGCTAGGTCAATTCCTTCTTTTGGGTTTTGGCATCTGGGTGATGTTTGAAGAGATTTGCTCATTGTTCGCTGGGCTCGGCAGAAGCTGGCGCACGTGCTCCTTTCCTTTTCCTTCCGCTTTTTCAAAAAGTTCCCAAAGTGCATCGACCAAAATGTCGTTTGTCGTGGTCCTCTTACTGCCGCGGCGCCGCCGCGATTGACCGAGCAAGAGAATCGCCATCCGGTCTTCGGCAGTCAAGCAAACCGAGGTCCTCTGGGCGTCATCGGGGATGTGCTTCTCTCTCGGGCTCATAACGCAAAAACTGCTTGACGTCGTTTTAATATTGTCGCATTATTACGTTATAGTGCAATAAAGTAGTAACGGCGAGACTACTCCGAGCATCAAGGTATTACGATTCGTAGGGGAATTGGAATGGACTCCACAGACCAATTCGAAGTTGAGCTGAG
>JASHVU010000417.1 GCA_030044455.1 Acidobacteriaceae bacterium
TTTCCCAAGTCGGCGCCATAGGATCCGCAGCTCAGCGAGTCTTCCGCTTCGATTCACCCCGCGTTATATCCTAAGAGATAAGGGAACTACAGCGATATTGTTTTCTTTGGAAACGATCGGGACTGCAGAGAATGATCATGAGCACGCAAAACATTGCCATACACCTGCCTGACGGGTCAATTAAGGAAGTACCACAGGGCACAACGCCTCTCGAAATTGCCAATGGCATCTCGCCACGGCTGGCTGCCGCGAGCGTTGTAGCGCGGCTGACACCTGTAATTGGTGCTGTACCGGCGACCATCGCTGCGGAAGAGTCGGAGGCCGGAATGTATGCCGCGCAGGATGCCACCGCACCGCGCCTGGTGGATCTTTCCGCACCGTTGACAGAGAGCGTGAAGCTCGAACTCATCAAGGAGAGCGATCCCGACGCGCTAAAGGTGGTGCGGCATTCGGCGGCGCACGTGCTTGCGACCGCTGTGCTCGAACTCTTTCCTGAGACCAAGCTGGGCCATGGGCCGGCCACCGACTCCGGCTTTTTTTACGATTTCTATCGCGAGAAACCCTTCACGCCCGAAGATTTGGCCGCGATTGAGAAGAAGATGGCTGAGGTGGTGGCGCGCGACGAGCCATTCATCCACGAATTTGCTGCAAGGGAAAAGAGCCTGGAAGGCTTCGAGCATGATGGCGACTTCATGAAGGCTCACTTCGTGACCAAGTTCACCGAGCCTGGGTCAGAGGTGAGCTTTTATCGCAATGGTAAATTTGTGGATTTTTGCCGCGGCCCTCACGTCCCTTCTACGGGACGCGTCAAGGCGTTCAAGGTGACGTCGCTGGCCGGCGCCTACTGGCTGGGCGACGAAAAGAATCCGCAGCTGCAGCGGGTTTATGGGACTGCGTTTTTTTCGAAGAAAGAAATGGACGAGCATTTTGCGCGGCTTGAGGAGGCTGCGCGCCGCGATCACCGTGTTTTAGGAAAACAATTAGATCTCTTCAGCATTCAGGAGTTGGCCGGCTCGGGATTGATCTTCTGGCATCCCAAAGGCGCCATGATTCGCAAGCTCATGGAAGACTGGATGAGGGAAGAGTGCGTGCGCCGAGGCTACCTGCTGGTGTACACACCGCACGTGATGCGCCGCGACTTGTGGAAAGTGTCAGGCCACGACGGGGTTTACTCGAGCAACATGTTTCCGCCCATGAAGCTTGACGATGCAGAGTACCGGCTGAAGCCGATGAACTGCCCGGGCCACATTCTGATCTACAAGAATTCGCCCAAGAGTTATCGCGATCTGCCGCAGCGTTATGCGGAATTCGGCAATGTTTATCGCTACGAGCGCTCGGGAACCATGCATGGCCTGCTGAGGGTGCGCGGATTTACGCAGGACGATGCGCACATCTTCTGCACTCCGGAGCAGATTGAGGGCGAGGTGCATGCGTGCCTCGACTTTGCCGAAGCGGTTTTGAAGACCTTCGGATTCAAGGAATATCGCGTGGAGCTTTCAACGCGCGATGCCGAGAAGGCGGGCGACTTTATGGGCACCGCGGAAAACTGGGCGCACTCGGAGGGCGCGCTGAAGAAAGTGCTCACCGAGCGCGGGCTCAATTTCAATACGTTTCCCGGGGAAGCGGCGTTCTACGGCCCGAAGATCGACGTAAAGCTGGTGGATGTGCTGGGCCGACTGTGGCAGCTTTCGACGGTGCAGTTCGACTTCAATTTGCCGGCGCGTTTCGAGCTTGAGTATGTTGGCGAAGACGGCGAGCGGCATCAACCGGTGATGGTGCATCGGGCGCTCTTCGGTTCGGTGGAGCGGTTCTTCGGCGTGCTGATTGAGCACTACGCCGGGGCATTTCCGCTGTGGCTGGCGCCGGTGCAGGTGGGACTGGTGCCCATCAGCGAGCGGCATGCGGCGTATGCCAAGAAGGTCGAGGCTGCACTGCGTGCGGCGGGCCTGCGCGTTGAGACCGACGCGCGCAATGAAAAGATGAACTCCAAGATTCGCGATTTCGCGTTGCAGAAGACGCCCTACATTCTTGTCTTCGGCGACAAGGAAGAGTCTGGGACCCAGGTGAACGTGCGGACACGCGGCAAGCAGGAGCAAAGTTCGATGGGGCTGGACGAGTTCATCGCCAAGGCGAAGTCGCTGGAGGCGAGCCAAGCGACGGAACTGTAGTTCACCGCAACGTCACGCGCAGCAAAACTCTGGTATCGTTCCAGATACCGAGAGAACTGACCCATGCGGCGCGCCCTGACGGAACTTCTGCGCTTCTTTGTTTCTCCCCGATCACGCATTGGGCGGATCGCCGCCGCAATTGTTGCGCTGCCGCTATGCCTGAGTTCGCAGGCCCAGGACAATGCCCCGGCTTCGCCACCGGCCACCACGCAAGCTGCGCCGACAGGCCAATTGCCCTCAACCGCGTCAACGCCCCCCGGCACTCAGAACGCGCCGGCGGTGGCCGCGCCCGCCGCCAAGCCCGGTGATCTATCAAAAGAAGCGCTCGTTTTTGACAAACTCTACACAAAGATCCGCGAGGAGAGCGACGGTACCGGCACTCGCCAGACGACGGCGCGCGTCCGCGTGCTGGCCGATGCGGGCGTGAAGCAGATGGCTGTGCTCACCTTCACTTACACTGCCTCGAATCAGCAGCTCGATATCGGCTACGTTCGCGTCGTCAAGCCCGACGGCACCATTGTTGTCACGCCCGAAACCAACGTGCAGGATTTGCCCGCCGACGTTACGCGCGAAGCACCGATGTACTCTGACATCCACCAGAAGCACGTAGCGGTGCGCGGGCTGGGAGTTGGCGACACGCTCGAATACCAAACCACGTTGCGGACCCTGAAGCCCGACGTGCCCGGTGAGTTCTGGCTGGAGTACTCATTCGAGAAAGACCTCATCGTCCTTGATGAACAGCTCGATCTCGACCTGCCCGCCGATCAACGAGTCACCGTGGCGAGCGCCGACATTCAGCCAACCATCACCACTTCAGAGGGGCGCAAACTCTACCACTGGTCGAGTTCGAATCTGGCCCGGCCCGACCCCGACGCTCCGCCCAAGTCAGTGAAGAAAGTGAAGCCGTCAGTGCAGGTGACGACATTCAAGAGCTGGGAAGAAGTGGGGGCGTGGTACGACTCGCTGCAAAAGAACGCTGTTGTTGTTACGCCGGCCATTAAGGCACGTGCCGACCTGCTTACCAGGGGCCTCACATCCGATGACGACAAAGTGCGGGTGATCTTTAACGACGTAGCCATGATGATTCACTACGTGGCGCTGGATTTCGGCATCGGGCGCTATCAGCCGCACGCGGCCGACGATGTGCTCGCGAACGAGTACGGCGACTGCAAAGACAAGCACACACTGCTGGCCGCGCTGCTCAAGGCCGAGAGAATCGAAGCGTGGCCGGTGCTGATTTCTACGAGTCGCGAGCTCGACCCCGACACTCCTTCTCCGGCGCAGTTCGACCACGTGATTACGCTGGTGAAGCTCAAAGACAAGATGCTGTGGATGGATTCAACGGAAGAGG
>JASHVU010000418.1 GCA_030044455.1 Acidobacteriaceae bacterium
CTACTGGAGCCAGACGATGGGCGTCGACGGCTTCCGGTTCGACGAAGCACCGATACTGGGCAATAACTGTCTGAATCAGTCGTACGAGTCGGCAGCGCCCAACTGCCCCAACGGCGGATTCAACTTCGATCCATCCGATTCCAACGTGGCCGTCAACCAGATTCTGGCTAACTTTACAGTTCGGCCGGCGACGGGCGGCAGCGGGTTGGACCTGTTTGCCGAGCCGTGGTCAGCAACCGGTGGCGACGATCAGGGCCAGTTTCCGCCGGGGTGGTCAGAGTGGAACGGGGCGTTTGAAAGCACGCTGCGGCAGGCGCAAAACGAGCTTGGCAACATGACCATCTACATTACCCAGGATGCGAACGACTTCTCAGGTTCATCGAACATCTTCGAAGCCAACGGCCGCTCTCCATGGAACTCAACCAACTACATGGATATCCACGACGGCTTCACTCTGAACGACGTTTATTACTGCAATGGGACGAACAACACCCAGGGCTGGCCGTATGGCCCGTCAGACGGCGGATCGACGACCAACTACAGCTGGAACCAGGGCGGCGCGGCAGAAGATCAACGCCGCGCGGCGCGCACCGGTCTTGCCTTCACCATGCTCTCGGCCGGCACGCCAATCATGGCCGGCGGCGACGAGTATCTGCGCTCGATCAACTGCAACAACAACCCTTACAACGTTGACTCGACCGCAAACTGGCTCAACTTTAGCTGGACCACCGACCAGTCGAACTTCGCGAACTTCGCGCAGCGGGCAATCGCGTTCCGGCTGGCGCATCCGGCACTGAGGCCGGTGACCTGGTATAGCTCCAGTGAAGTTGAATGGTGGGAGCCTGCGGGAGTGCAGGCCACGCAAAGCTACTGGAACAACACCAGCAACTACGCAATCGCCTACACGGTGAATGGCGCGTATTTTGGCGACTCAAACTCGATGTATATCGCCTACAACGGCTGGTCGGGAGAAGTCACATTCACGCTGCCGCCGCCGCCCACTGGAACCAACTGGTACCGCGTCACCGATACCTGCAACTGGAACGACGGACCGAATACGTGGGTGACTCCGGGCAACGAAACGCTGATCGGAGGGAGCGGGGCCACGTACAACCAGTGCGGCCAGTCGTTGCTGCTGCTGATATCGAAGTAGCGGGGTGGTTGTTAAACGGGTCTGTTAGATATGTGATTTCGTGCTGTCCCACCCTTGGCGCAAGTACAAAGGCGCGCCAGGGATGGGGCGCCCCGGCGTTGTGCGAAGTCGAGCGGTGGAAGACGAGGGTCTGCGCCCTACGCCATCACCGGCTTGAAGTGCGCTTTCTCGATGCGCGGCAGTCGCGCGGCAAGCAGCGATCCGCGCAGGAGCATGAAGCAGCAGAAGGCGCACCACAGGCCGTTGTTGCCCATCGCGTGGCCGAGCACGATGGCAAGCCCGAGATAGCCGAGGAACGCGATCACCATGCTATCGCGCAGTTCCGGGGCACGCGTGGCGCCGATGAAGACGCCGTCCATCTGGTATCCCCACACCGAAACCAGCGGCAGGGCCATGGCCCACGGCAGATACCTGAGGGCTGTGACCCTCACCGCAGCCTGGTTGGTGAACAGGCCCACCAGCGATGAGCCGGCGAAGACATACAACAGCGAAAGTGCGGCTGCCACTGCTCCCGCTGAAACCGTTGACGCCTTCAGCACAGCGCGATAATCGTTGACGCGCTGAGCGCCCACTGCCTCGCCCACCAGCGCTTCGGTGGCGTTGGCAAATCCATCCAGCGCGTAGGTTGCAATCCAGTGCAGGTTGAGGAGCAATGCATTTGCGGCCAGTGTGGCATCGCCGGCACGCGCGCCGGTACGCGTAAACCAACCGTAGGCGGCAACCAGGCTGAGGGTGCGCAGAAACAGATCGCGATTGAGCGAGAACAAGTGCCGCCAGCTGGGGCCATCGGCAATCGCGCGCCAGGTGATGCGCCGGTGAGCACCGCGCGGCCACGCGATGCGAATGAGGATGAGGCCGACGAGCAGGCCGGCCCAATCAGCTGAGAAAGTTGCTGCGGCAATGCCGGCCACTCCCCAGTGCAGCCAGACCACCAGCGCCAGCGCCACGGCCACGTTCACCACGTTGACCGCGGCTTGCAATGCCAGCGCCATACGCGCGTGCTGGCGGCCCAGCAGGAAGCCGAGCACAACATAGTTGGCAAGCGCGGCCGGAGCGGACCAGATGCGGATATCGCAATAGACCAGCGCGTTTTGATGCACTGCCGCGCTTGCGCCCAGCAGCGAGAGAGACGCGGCGATGAGTGGACCGCGCACGAGAACAATGAGAGCGCCGATGGCTGCGGCCGAAAGCATTCCGCGCCAGAAGTGGAGGCGGAGAATGGCTTCATCGCGCGCGCCATGGGCCTGGGCGACCAGGCCGGTGGTGGCCATGCGCAGAAAGCCGAAGGTCCAAAAGATTCCGTTGAAGAGGATGCCGCCCATGGCCACGCCGCCGAGAGCGGCCGCTCCCGGCAGATGGCCAGACAACACCGTATCAACCGTGGAGAGCAGCGGCTGGGTGAGGTTGGAAAGAATGAGCGGAACGGCGAGCAGAAAGACCCGCCGGTACCAGGTAGCCATTGATGAGATTGTAGCTGCGGACGTGGTCCTGTTTGACCAGCGGAGAAACGACCAAACGGCGGCTAATGCATTTTCTGAGTAGCTGTGGCCTTTGGAGTCCGAGCAAGGTCGCCGCTCCTTGGGGTCGCTTCGACTTGGCAGTGGTGGCTTCGGGATACATTGACTCAGGAAATGCGATAGAGCTGTTCCGGGATTCACGTGCACTTTTGAGAGCAGTGAACAGTGGCATTTTCCACCGGAAAATGCCACTCAGCAGCTTTGGCTGCGGGGTACCGTAAATCTGGAACCGCTGCAGCGACCGCTTAGCGCCGATCCGAGATAATCCATTCGCCGTTCTTTTTGGCGAACGTGAAGCGGACCAGGTGCGCATACTGCACGGGCTTGCCCGCCGAGCTGATCGTCGAAGTCTCCATGCAGTTCCAGATCGCGGTGTCGCTGCCGATGAACAACTCGGTCACCGGGCAGCTATCCGTCACTCTGGCTTCGGGATTGCTTTTGAAGAAACGCTGCCAGCCCTTGGCGCTCACCGGGTTAATCCCCGCCGCCTGAATCTGGTCCACGTTGTGCGCCGCCAATGCAGAATCGAACCGGTCCAGGGTCTCCTGCACAAGTGTTGCCTCGCCCACCACCTGGCATGCAGAGGTCATGCGCGCTTCCGCCGAACCCGCGCGGTCGTTCTGAGACTGTGCAAGCGCACCAGACGTCATCGCCGCCAGCGCGCCAGCAGCCGCAAACAGAGCCAAATACCACTTCGAACACTTCATAGGAATCACTTCTTTTCTGCGCGTCCCGCCATCACCCTGCCGCGCTGAAGTTTTGAGCTCCCCCGAAGCAACTTTTTCACCTGGCAAGAATTGTGCTCCTGGCTGGTTTTGTGGGAAATGCCACTTTGGCGCTATCCCTCTTTAAACCGTTCCCCAGCAACACTGCAGGGCGATTCCTTGTTGAAATCCCGGCCATTCCGGCATGGCCGGAGCTCAGGGTACGCGATATTCACGAGATCGGCGGCAAAGAGTCGGCTCTTGAGTGGCTGAAAGCGCTTGGCAGTTACTGAAGTGCTGTGTTTCGACGGTCATGAGAGTGGGTTATCGAGCCAAATCGAGGAGGTCTCAAATCCGGCTTTCGAGACCGGGGAGCGCAGAACTCCATCCCTTCCACTGCATTGCCGCGGAATAGGCGAATCAGCGCAAGGTCACGCGATCAACAGCCCCGTATGCGGTCACGTAGATCTTCGCTCCGGCCCGCTCCCAATTATCGGGAAAGGAAGCACGGGCGCAGCTTCCCCGGCGTCGAGCGCGCTCAGCCACGCGCACACGCTCTGCCGGATCGCTTCCACATCGAGCTCGCCGAATGCAGCAGGATACGGATGGAGCCGGCGCTGGGCCGCGCGCAACAAAGAAGCCGCGCCCAGACGATTTCCGCGCTCAAGATGATGGAAAGCCGCCGCAATCTGGATGAGCGCCTGCAAAAAGGTTTTTTCCGGTTCCGCGGCACGCAGCCACACGCTCTCCCAGTGCTCGTGCGTCTCAAAGAATTCCCGTCTTCGATAGCACCCGAGTCCCTCGGCCAGCGCTCCCTGCTCCCAATCCAGCGGCATCGTGAGCTATCTCGCTGCAGTGCCCGAATAAAACGTGTACGTGGCAGTGTAATGAACCTGCACGGTCTTGCCGGCATCTTGAGACGTCGCGCAGCCGGTGGTGGGCGCAGCTCCGCCGTGAGTCTCCGTACGCCGAATCAACGTAACATCGCCCAGCATGCCGGTGGCGGTTCCGGCTTTGGCGCGCAGTTTCAGCCACGCAACGGAACCGGCTTCGGGGGAGGGACTGCTGGTCACGAGCTCGCCTTGAACCTGGCTGCCATCATCGAGCTTCCAGGTGGGTCCCGCAAAGTGGTTACCAATCGACTTGCCGGATGCATCCAGCAACTTTGCGTCCGGAGCCTTGAGCACCCACTTGGCTTCGCCCTCCTTGCTGGTGCAGGTGTAAATCTGAACTCCGTCGCCTCTGGCCTGGAGCACAACCTGGGCGCCTTCGGGGAGATCGATCGACGCTGCCGCTTGCTGGGCGTGCAGAGCGGGGAATGAAGCTGCGGCCACAATGAACGTTACGGCCAGAATTCGCATTGAGCGAGTGTAGCAAATCCACATTAGCGTCGGGCCGTCCATTCGGCGGGGGGTATCCATTCGCCAGAATGGATCACTCGGGTTGCTTGCGTTCATCGATATTGGCGTCGTTCATCGCGGGCCCGCCGGGATGTAGTCCTCAAAGTAGCGCATCAGAAGCGTCTCCCTGTGGATCAGCGTGCCGGGACCTTCGACCAAGGCGTGGGTGCGGTTAGGGTAATCCATAAAGTCGAAAGGCTTGCCCAGCGCGACGAGTTTATTGATCAGGCGCTCGGTTCCCTGGAAGTGCACGTTGTCGTCACCCGAGCCGTGAATGATAAGCAGGTGACCGGCGAGTCCTTCTGCATAACTGATGGGCGAACCGTCGTGATAGCCCTTGGCATTTTCCTGCGGCAGGCCCATATAGCGCTCCTGGTAAATGGAGTCGTAGAGCGCCTGATCGGGCACCGGCGCCAGCGCCACACCGGCCACAAGCTGGCCGGGATAGCGGAACATTTCGTTGAGCGTGGAAGATCCTCCGCCCGAATGACCCCACATGCCCATGCGCGAAGTGTCGATGTAAGAGTGCGCTTGAGCAAAGGAAGTGATTGCCTCGGATTGTTGCTTTGATCCGAGCACACCGATCTGGCCGTAGATTTGTTTGCGCCATTCGCGGCCGCGAGGCTGCGGCGTGCCCGCATTGTCGAAGCTCACCACAACGTAGCCTTCGCGCGCGATTACCTTGTACTGCCGAAAGCTCCAGGTGTCTCTCACCGTAGCGGCTGCCGGCTCGCCGTAAACGAAGACCAGCATCGGATACTTCTTTGCAGGATCGAAATTTGGAGGCTTGACGACGAAGGTGCTCAGCTTTACGCCGTCGCCCACCGTGGTCTCGGTAAACTCCACCGGCTCCGGATCGATGGCGTTCTCTTTGGCGATCAGTTCGTCGTTCGAAACCAGCGTGCGCACGGCTTGTTGCGTCGTCATCTCGACCATCTCGTAGCGTGGAGGCTCGGTTGCGCTCTGGAATGAGTGAATGGCCCAGCGTCCGTCGGGCGAAACGTCGTACCGGTGGATGCCGGATTCACCCTCGGGAGTCACTCGCTGGGGAGAGCCTGTGCCATCGAGCCGTGAGCGATAGAGATATTGGCGGATGAGGTCGTGAGGCGACGCCAGGAAATAAAAGTACCCGCCGGTCGCGTCGAGAAGCACCGGCCCCATGACGTCGGCCTCAAAGTTGGTGATCAGGCGGGCCTGGCCGGTTGCGCGCGAGACGAGATACGCATGACGCCATCCATCGCGCTCGCTGAGCCAGAGCAGCTGCTCGTTGCGGCCGCTTTTGCCTGGGACCCACTCATACTCTTCCATGGCGTTGACCCAGGCTTTGTCAGTATCTTCAAAAAGCAGCCGCACCTCACCCGTCGCCGCGTTCACCAGCATTACCTTGTCGTCGTTCTGCAGGCGGTTGATGTACTGCAATACTATCTGGTTCGAATCGCCTACCCAATCCATGCGCGGAATGTAGTTGTTGCGCGGGTCGCCATCGAGCTTGATCCACGTGGTCGCGCCGCCGGTGGCCGGAATCACACCCACGCGTACCGCCGCATTGGTGCCGCCCGGATGCGGGTATTTGTATTTCATCAGCTTCGGATATTCCGAGTCAGTGTCGTTGATGAGCGTGTAATCTTGCTCTCCCGACTGATCGAACTGCCAGTAGGCGATCGATTTCGAGTCGGGGCTCCAGCGGAATGCATCGCGCAGATCGAACTCCTCTTCCGTCACCCAGTCGGTGGTG
>JASHVU010000419.1 GCA_030044455.1 Acidobacteriaceae bacterium
GGAGCCAACGCGAAATTCGTTGATTTTGACCGGGCTGGTGTTGCGTACCTTTTCGACCACGGTCTCGACTTGCTCTTTACCGCTCTCCGCGTTCGTCCACGACGCCTTGCCGACGAGATCGCCGTTGAAGGCTGCCGGGCCTGAAGTGACTCGAAAGACCGCATTGACACTCGCACCTGGCGCGACCGGCTGAGGGAAGGTCTTCGAGTTCCCAGCAGCATCCGAAGCGACGGCGGTCCACTGCCCGGGCGACGCAATGCTTAAGGTAACGCCAGTTGCCGTAGCTCCCGTGCTGTTGGCGAACGTCACGGCTATGTCCCGGGAGGATCCCGGAGTGAACGGCAGCGGTCCCGGCGCCGGGTTCGCCGATGCCGCGGGAGCCATGGCGAGCGGAGCCACACCGTATCTGGCGGCGACAATGTTGGCCTGCACAAGCTGGCCGGCGGCATTCGACGGAAACGTGCCGCCAGACGTCATCGCTCCTTCATAGAATGTGCCCTGCGAGCCGTCGCTGTTGTCGCCGCCGTTGCCCAGCAGAATAGCCCCCTGCTTGCGCATGGGGTCATAAGTCAGGTTCACGCGCGGTCCATCGAACATAAGCGACAGGGCGCCCTGTTGCGCATTGCCGCCCAGCGTTGTCCAGTGGTGCGGTTCCGCGTTGGCGATTGCGGTCACAAAGCGCCAGGGAATACTGGGAAGATTGGGGCAGCCTTTGGTGCCATCCTGGTTCACGCAACCGACAAGATTGTTCTCCTGATCGGTCATGATCCAGGGACCGGAACCCTTGCCGCTATACCAGGGAGTGGCGTTGCCGAAGTAGAGGGTCTCCATGGTGCCGTTGTCGTCGTCGCGGCTGTCGATTTCGGCGTTGCCGTAATCGAAGCAACAGCCGTTGTTGAAGTGCAGCCCGTTGATGACCCAGTACTGCCCCTCAGCTTGATCGTCGACAGCGGTGCCCTTCGGGTCGTCGTCGCGCATGCCCATGCCGGGTTCAATGAAAACGCCGTAGGCCTTGTGGCCCATGATCGTAATCGGCGCCATGTCGGCAAGCGGAACATTGTCAAATCCGCCCATGGCCGGGCCGCTAAATCCGCCGCGTGGCGGTTGCGTAAGGTTGTTGCCTTTGCCTGATTGGTCGTAGATCGTGGTGATCCAGCAGTAGGTATTGGCGCAGAACTTGTCTTGCGCGGCCGCGTCGGCGTATCCGCCCGCGTCAGGAAAGGGCGACGCGCTGGGCTGGACGACGCCGATGTTCAAAGTCTTGCCGTCAGACTGGCGCACAACCTGGTAGAGCGGGCCGTTATAAGAGGCGTAGAGCGCACGCGTGGTGCTGTGGGCGGCCACACAGGGGTCGCCGGCTTCGGCGTAAATGTCGCACGGGCCCTGCGGTCTGGGCGGGGCAGATCTGGACCCCGGCCCGGTTGGTTGCGCAACCATCAAAGTGGTGGCCATCGACGCGAGCGCCACTACGAACATGAGTGCCGAATTGAATTTCGTCTTCATTTTGACCCCAATTTTCTTTGCCGGGTGAGTATATCGAATTATGCCGTCGGAAGAAAACGGTTTCCCAGAAATTCCGCAACAATTTTGCCCGAGTTTGAGAACTCTTGATGGCAGTCGATAACCGACCGCAACCGGATTCGTCGTCGCAAAGTGGCGACAGATGGATCCTTATTCTTTCAGGGCCACAAACTCTGCGCTACAGAATCTTGCCGGCTTCATTTGCCGAGCCAAGTCTCAGCCCAGTCAATAAAGACAGGCCAATTCGGCATCGGTGTATGCCCCTCGTCGTGTTGCCGGAACGCCAGGGTTCCGCTGGTAAGCGGCGTCAGAATCGGTGGGAAGACCTCGGTTCCCAGTCCCCTGGCGCCAAGCAGACGATAGACCGGGTCGGCCCCCGCCGCGGCGAGAAACATCCCCTTGGCATCCACCCATCCATCGCCATTGGTTGCGCCGCCGCTGATAAACACCGGGCGTGGCGCACACATGGCAATGAGCTCATTGGCGTCCACGGGAAGATCGTTGATAGTCAGCGGGCCATCGTACTTCATAAAATTGCCAGCCATCCAGTAAATCTCATCCGACGCAAGGTTGCCCTCGCCTTCTCCCCAGATGTGGCGATAAAGCTTGGCGCCGCCTTCGCCCGAAGAGCTGATATATCCAATGGCGAACCGCGTGTCGTACGCCATCGCGACCAACGATGCCTTGCCGTAACGAGAGTGTCCGGTAATACCGACGCGCTTTGCATCCACATCCTTATCGG
Organism: Acidobacteriaceae bacterium; assembly: GCA_030044455.1. Classification (GTDB taxonomy): domain Bacteria; phylum Acidobacteriota; class Terriglobia; order Terriglobales; family Acidobacteriaceae; genus Telmatobacter. Next base: position 2,264 of record JASHVU010000419.1, read on the forward strand.
TCTCAAAATAATCGAGGACGCGGCTCGCACCCCAGGCCCATGCTCGAAGTGTGCCCCAGTCGTCGGGCGAGCGAGGCTGTCCCTTGTTGACCAGGCCGATGATCCCCACCGTTGTGCTCGAGCCGTCATCGGGCTGCACGCTGGTGGGAATGTAGCTGGCGTACCCCCACCCACGCGCCAGCACCTGCTGCTGCCAGGTCGGGCCTTTGGGCCTTGGCATATTCGGAAATCTCTTCATCAACATCGCCATCACTTGCGGATCAAGATCCATCTCGATGATGACGGGCACCGGACCCTTGACGTTGGCTGGCGTTGAAAGTGTGACATCGATGTTTAGCTCGATCGCCGGACAAGCTGAGTTATCGACATGGCCGACCAGTTTCTTCATAAGCACTGGCACATCGCCGTTCAGTTCGCGCGCAACGCTTACAACCCGCCAATGAACAGCCGGAACATCGCGGGGTACTTTACCCAGCACGTCCTCACTGAACGCGGCCTCAATCTGCGGGCGGCGTTTCGTCCACCACATCTTCGCTGTCGTCACAGGCTTGCCGTTATCGAGCACCAGCGGATCGGGCACTTTCGAAAACGGGCCTGCCTTCGCGTCATCGTAGTTGGCCGGGTTCGGACCGTTCGGATTTCCTGAAAAGCCGGGACGTATCGACTGAATGTGGAGCAAATCCATCATCTGCTGCCGCGCCTGAAGCGCGGTCATCTTGACCGGGGTGCACTGCGCAGTTGCCATCGGCGAAAGTAAAAGAGGAAATATAGCCAGTAACAGTCTTTTCGCAAACATAGGTTGAGTTCTCCGGTGAAAGCTTGACGGATAGGAATCATAAATCATAACGTCGCGAACGCAGCCTGGCGGAATTTTCCACTACTCGCTCGACCAGGTCGTCGGAGCTCTCCTCCTAGAGCCTGTTATTAACTTTGTTCATTTGTTTTCTTTTGGATGAGGGATAGCAATCAATCGAATCCATGCTGGCAGCATGGAGAAGCGACGACGAAGCGGCTATCCCAGTGATGTGAGCGATGAGGAATGGGCGTTTGTCGCACCCTACCTCACGTTGTGTAAAGAAGATGCCGAGCAGCGGGATTAGCCGCTGCGGACGGTCTTTAACGCAGTGCGTTAGGTGGTGCGCAGCGGTATTGCGTGGCGTATGATGCCCAACGATCTGCCGCCGTGGAATGTGGTCTATCAACAGATGCGGCGCTGGATGGATGCGGGTTGTTTCGAGATGGTGGTCGAAGACCTGCGCATGCTGCTGCGCGAGTTTGCCGGGCGTGCAGCGCAACCGACGGCCATGGTTCTCGACAGTCGCACCTTGCAATCGACGCCGGAATCGGGCGCGTGGGCCGGCTACGACGGGGCCAAGCGGCGCAAAGGATCGAAGGTGCACGCGGGTGTTGATACGTTGGGCCGCTTGCTGGCCCTGCACGTGACGGCGGCCAACGAGCAGGATCGCGAACAGGTGGGCGAGCTGGCTCGCCAGGTGCAGGAGGTAACTGGAGAGCACGTCGAATTGGCTTTTGTGGACCAAGGATGCACGGGCGAAAACGCCGCAGTGGCCGCCGCCGAGCATGGCACTCAGTTGGAAGTCGTCAAGCATTCCGAGGCCAAACGAGGATTCGTGCTGCTGCCGCGCCGCTGGGTGGTGGAGCGTAGCTTTGCCTGGGCTGCGCGCTTCCGCCGCTTGGCCCACGACTATGAGCGACTGGCAAAAACCTTGGCCGCTTTTCATTTCCTCGCCTTCGCTTGCATCATGCTCGCCAACCTCTTCCGCCTGCTCGCCGGAAATTAATAACAGGCTCTAGCCGTCAGCGCGCCTCAACTGAAGCAGCAGAAACAAGCGCGTCATCGCCGGAACTTTGCGTGCTGGCATTGATCTTTCCCCAGGGAGCAGCCCAGATCACCCCAATGCCATAATCCGCTTGGCGCATCCCGCTCCAGATGCTGTCGGCGTTGGTGAGGATGAACCTGACGAATTGCGGTGAAGGCGCAACCCTCGAGAGTTTCGTCAGATTGCGCACGAAGATTCCCTTGAACTGCGTTCCGTCGCTGCCGCAATCCGGCTCGCAGGAATCATGAAGGATGCCATGCGCGTCGACCAGGGTCGGATTCGCCAACGTAGCTGCCGCAATGTCATCAGCGTCTTCCAACAAGGCTCTTTCATGAGTCTGGCTGTAAAGCTCTGCAAGCCCGCCCAGGATGACGCCCTGATTATAGCTCCATGTGGTTTGGTGATTGTTCACGCACCTGGCATCAAGTCCGTCATTAATTTGATGACTGGAATTGATCAAGCCCGTGTGCAAAAACCACTGCCATTCGCGCCGCGCCCAATCGAGGTACTGTGCTCTTAGCTCGCTATTGCTGGCTCGCGCGGCCAAATCGGCGGCAACGGAAAGAAAGAGCTCGTTGGCAATGGCGTTCTTGTATTTTCGATCCTTACTCCACCAGATTCCGCCAGAACAAGTGTCATCCCATCCTTTGGTCATGTCATCGAAGATCGATGCAGCCATCTGCAGATAACGATGTTGATGAGTCAGGTCGTACACGTCGATCCATGCGAGCGCCCACCATCCTTCATCATCGTAGAAACGGTTAAGGAAGCCGGGACCCTTGTGTTGAGCCGCGGAGAAGACCTCGGGGAACACCCCTTCGTACTGCTTGTCAGTGGTTACACGAGAGTAGTCCGCAAGCGTAGTGATCGAGTTTGCTGAGTTCCACCAACCTGTAGTGGAGTAGAGACCGGTGGCAGGGTCAAACCACGATTGCAGGCGCTCGACACCAAGCGCTGCTCTTTGCCGATAAGAGGTGGTCGCCCTGGAAGATGAATTGCTTGTTTGCGCCCAGTCTCGGCAGGAACCTCCTACGAACAGGACGACAAGCCAGCATAGGAATCGGAATCCGCGACTCCAACCAGGATGCATCGATTCGTCTCCTCGAATCCTCGAAAGCAGCCACTGTTGAGCCACCGACGCGCTCCGCTACGACTCAGTCGGGAGTTTCATTATTCGTGGTCAGACATCGACGGCGGAGCGGCATCTGGGCTGGCGCCCCAACTGCGGTTCGGCTGCGGGCCCATGGTAATCACCAGCCGGCCTCCTTCAGCGACATCCGCATGATCGAACCAAGGCTTGTTCCATGGCTTTCCATTCAAACTAGCGGACTGAATGTA
>JASHVU010000420.1 GCA_030044455.1 Acidobacteriaceae bacterium
GGGTGATGCCGCGCATCGGGTCGGGCGAGAGCCAGTGGGTGAGCCACCTTGCCGAGCTGAATCCGTGCGTGGCGCGAAGCACATCGTTGCTGGCGTGATCTTGCGGAAAGTAATGGTCGATACCCACCATGACCAGGAACGGCCCGGCCACGTCTCCCAGGGATTTGATGGTGACCGAGATAGCAGATATCGTGGCCTGCAGCCAATACGGACGCAGGTAGTGGGCCAGCCGCCGCATCAGCCGCGAATCGTAGACCTTTCCTACCGGGTCTTCGTCGGGCTTGCGGGCCGGCTCCTGCTGGCTGGAGTTTTTGGGCTTGTCCTTCTCCGCTTCCGCCATCAATCACGCATCCATCTTCATTGTACGGGCCCCATTGTAAGGGAAATGAATTCCCTTCCGAGCGCGCGGGCACACGACTCCCGACACCAGCAAAGCCCTCCGGCGCACCTTTGTTGGATGTGAAAGAACAGCCGCAGCCGCAAAATCTCAGAGAACCGATTCCCCGGCGATTTCAACCACCCAAGGAAACGTGGGCCCCATCCCAAGAGCGTTTTTTGCTTTTGGGTGGGAAAGCACCAACCTCATTCCGCCTTTTTCGGTCCCGGCGCAGCTGCAGCCTCAGGCCGCGGCGCGGGTTTTTGGGCCGGGCTCGACACACCCATGCTCATCAGCGCGTAACCGAAACCTTTCTTCAGCAGATCAAGCAAGCTCATAGTCTCTCACCAGTTCGAATCGCATCTTTGCCAAAGCGGTCCGCGTCCTGTGGCCTACTCATCTGCAACCGGCGACGACTTCTTCGCCGCTTTCGGCTCAGGCTGAGCCTCCTGATCATGCAACAAGCTCAGGGCAGCCGGCGGCAGCGGTTTGTTGGCGTTGGCTAAAAGCAGACTCACCTGCCAGATCTCAGTATCGGTCAAAACTCCCTGGTAAGCCGGCATTCCCGAGAGCCTCAGCCCGTTGGCAATTTTCCAGTAGGTTTCCCCGGGCGGATCGCCGCTCACCCCAATCTGGTCTTCAACCGCCGTGTGTTCCCACAACGGCACCGCAATAGGGTACATACGCGAGCCGATGGGCGCCGGCTTACCGTGGAGTCCGTGGCACATTGCGCATTGATCAACGTAAACATGCGCGCCGGCCACCAGATTCTCCTCAGTCAAAGCGATCGGCGGGAACTTTGGTGCCACACGCGGAACGAGGGAATGCAGCGGCGCCTGGGTCAGCCGCTCTTCCCCCCAAAACGGCTTGTCGCCAACAGCCAGCGGCGGAAAGCCATACTGGAAGTACAACAAAAGCGCTGCGGGAAAGAGAACAAAACCAAGCAGAATTCCAAGTAAGACTCGTCCCATGCCTTAAACCTTCTCCAGTTCCTTTCATCGTATGTCAAATATGATTCGCCGAGGCACGAAGAGGATGGTTCGTCAAGGCATGAAGAACCGTTTCAGAAACACTCAGCGAATTTCACTTTACTTTCTTTTACGGATTTGAAACTGTTACCTCGAACATTCCATCGATCATCTCTTCCCTGCATGTTTGCCCCTGACGAACCCCTACCCAAGCCGCCCATTTGAGAGCGGCCATCCTGCACAAAAGAAAGGATCTAATTATGGCAGACCACTCGCAGATGAAACTGGGCCGGAAGGCCATCAAGACCGACAGCCGCACCCTGATGCTGGGCAAGTATCTCACTCCCGCGCTGCCTCCGCCTCCGCCCACCGCGGACTGGACCAAGGGCATCACTTCCTGGGGCATGATGATGAACGACACGCTGGGTTGCTGCACGATCGCCGGCGCCGGTCACGCCATCCAGGTCTTCACCGCCAATACCGGCGCCGAGGTCACGGTCCCCGACTCCACCATCGAAACCTACTATGAGCAATGGGATGGATATGTCCCCGGCAACCCCAAAACCGACACTGGCGGCGTCGAACTGGACGTGCTGAACGACTGGCAGAAGAACGGCTTTGCCGGTAACGCGCTGACCGCCTTCGCCGACCCTAAGGTCACGAACCTGGTTGAAGTTCGCCAGTCCATCGCACTCTTCGGCGGCGTTTATATCGGCCTCAGCCTGCCCCTCACTGCGCAGACCCAGGACGTCTGGGACGTGGTGCCAAAGGGCGGAGCCAAGGCCAAGGCCGGCAGTTGGGGCGGTCATTGCGTCTTTGTGCCCAAGTACGACCAGAAAGGCTTTACCTGCATCACCTGGGGTCAGCTCAAGGTCATGACCGTCGCCTTCTGGAACAAATATTGCGACGAAGCCCATGCCCTGCTGGCACCAGCGTGGCTGAGCGCCAAAGGATCGCCGAGCGGATTCAACCAGGCGCAGCTTCAGGCTGATCTGAGTGCGATTGTCTGACGCGCCGATCCGTTCCCACAGCCGTCTAAAGAGCAACAAGTTCTAAGGAGCGAGAGACTCGCCCGCAGTGCTGCCCCCCGGGATGATTTAATACCAGTTGGGGGGAGCATTGTGCGCGGGTCCGCCGGCGGCCGTGTTTCCGTACTCCCATGGAGGAATCCCGATCACGATGCACTCTTTTCGACGCCTTTTCCTGGTGCTGACCCTGGCCGCGCCAGCCGCACTTCTGGCCCAATCCACGGCTTCTTCTTCGAGCAGCGATTCCCAGGACTCCGGTTCCTCGACTTCACAGGCCCAGCCGCAGCAGCCCTCCCAGGAATCCGGTCCTATGACCGTACAGGCCCGCATCCGGCAGCGCCGGGCGCAGCGCCGCGCCGCGGCCATCCACGACACCTACGACCACCTGTACGAGGCATTTTCCGGCATGAGCTACCTGCGCTTTTCGCCCGGCCCCTCGTTGCAACGCACGACATTCTATGGTTGGGATGACGGCGTAACCCGCTATCGCACCGAGCGGTTCGGCATCACCTTTGACGCTCGCGGCTCCTACGGCATCGCCTATACCGGCCCGAACCCATACAACCTGACCCGGCCCAAAATCAGCATGTACAACCTCATGGCCGGCCCCTCGTACCGGTTCTACATCGTACCCAAATTTTCCATCTCCGGCCGCGTGCTGGGCGGCGTCTCCATCAGCGACTTTTCCGGCGATACCAACGGGTTGGGCTCGACCACGCTCGGCATATGGCCTGACGGAACTACCTATGCTGCCGGCGGCGGCATCGTTGGCCAATACAACCCTTCGCCCGGCCTCAGCCTGCGGTTGAGCGGCGAAGACCTGGCTACCGGCTTCGGCTCAACCACACAAAACTCCTTCGGATTCACCGGCGGCTTCGTCTACCGCTTCGGCAAGATGTAACTACAAGGGGGCGGCTATTGGGCCTGCGGAGCCGTAGCGCATCCAGTAGCCAGTAGCCAATAGCCAGCAGCCAGCGGGACGAATCCGATAGCCAACGCGAAAATGTTGAAAGGACCGGGGACGGGTATTCAGTCTCTGAGCTTCTTCATCATGGCAACAAGCATGCGCCCAATCTCAACACAAAGACCCTCTGCGGCGGATCGCAATTCATCCGACCCGAAACCAAGTCCGCTCGCAATTACTAGTTGCGTTTGAACTTCGCAATTTGAACCCCGAGCGTGACCAAGAAATTGAACATTCTCTCCTTTGGTTGATCGCCCATAGCCCTCCGCAATGTTGCTCGCAATCGAAACGGATGCTCTCCGCAACTGATTCGTCAATCCAAATTGCTCTGACGGTGGAAAAGCGGCAGTGAGCTTGTAGATACTCAGACTGAGTTGCACAGCCTTCTGCCAGACAATAAGATCCTTGAACGAACCCTTCATTGATTCCCTTTCTTGCGCCGCTTCAGGGCATTGAATGAAAGATGGATCGTAGCACGGTTGGCTATCCCCGGGTTCGATGCTCATCCGCTACTGGCTATTGGCTACTGGCTGTATTGCGCTCAATCGCCACCACCGTAATGTCATCCGATTGCCCAAATTCTCGAGCCGCGCTGCCGATTTCGTCTGTAGATTTCGTTGAGATCTGCCGGGTGCGATCAAAACCAAACAGCTCTCCGTCGCGGTTTTGTGCTTCCACCACTCCGTCGGTGCAAAAGACCAGGCGGCTGCCAGGCTCGATCA
>JASHVU010000421.1 GCA_030044455.1 Acidobacteriaceae bacterium
GGAGCCAACACGGCGATTTTTCTGCTGACGTGGTCGATCGTCCTCAGGAGCCTGCCAGTGCCGCATCCTGACGAGCTGGTGCGATACACGTTTCGCAAGGGCGAGAGCGAGATCGGGCTCACGTATCGGCAATATGAAGCGATCAGTAAGCGGCAACGTGCATTGAGCAGCATGTTCGCATGGGACAAGAGCGAAGCGACATTGCGCATCGGCAGCCAGGCAAGCAAGGTTCCGATCGCCTTCGCCACCGGTTCCATCTTTAGCACGCTCGAGCTGCGCCCGGCTGCGGGGCGGGGATTTGCCCCGAATGCGGGAGAACCCGGCGTCGCGCTCGTGCCCGAAGCGCTGCTGTCATACGACTACTGGATGCAGCAATTCCATGGAGACCCGGGTGTGATCGGCCGGGTCCTCGACATTGAGAAGACGAGCGCGACCATTGTCGGAGTGCTGCCGCGAGGATTCGATGGGGTCAGCGCAGATCAACACGTGGATGTGATGCTGCCGTTGTCGTTTGAGCGCACGATGGATGGAAAGAACGCGATGATCGACCAGCAGGGATCTTTCTGGCTGACGGTGATGGGCCGGCTGCGGACGGGTGAAACGCTCCAAAACGCGCAGGCCAATCTGGCGGCGATCGATAAGCAGATCAGCGACGAAGCGGACCCAAAGCATATGTTCCTGTTGAGCGGTTTCTTTGCGGACTACAAGCTGGGCCTTGAGTCAGGGCGGGGCGGCCGTTCCTGGCTGCGGTGGAAATATGAAAAGCCGCTGCTGGCGCTGGAAATACTGTGCTGCCTGATGATGCTGCTCTGCGCAGTCAACGTGGCGCTGTTGATTGTGTCGCGCGTAACCGGACGGCTGCATGAGTTTGCCATGCGCAATGCGCTGGGGGCGAGCCGCGGCCGGCTGATGGCGCAGGTGATGACCGAGACCCTGATTCTGGGTGCGTGCGGGCTGGCCGGCGGCGCCCTGCTGGGATGGGAGCTGGCAAGAGTGCTGGTAGGCATGATTACCGATCCGGGTTCGACTGCGCAGCTGAAGCTCGATGCGGGCATGGTGGTGTTTGCATTTACGGCGGCCGTCAGCCTGGGCACCGCTCTCGCGGCTGGCGTTTGGCCGGCGTGGAGGGCTTCGCAGACCGCGCCTGCCCGGGATCTGAAGCAGGGCGTCAACAGCAGTTCGTCGCACAGGATGGGGCGATGGATCATTCCGGTGCAGGTGGCGCTGGGGCTGGTGCTGCTGAACACAGCGCTGCTGATGGCGAGCACACTGATGGCGTATCTCAGGCAGAGCTCCGGATTCAACGCAGGACATACCGTACTGGCCGATCTGCAGCTCGAGAATGCCGCCGTGAGCGAGACGAATGCGCCTACGCGAGCTACCGGATTTCTGCACCAGGTTGAGAGCGCCCCCGGCGTTGAAGCCGCAGCGTTGATGACCATGGCGCCGATCAACGGCGGTTTCTCAGTGGGCGACTATTACACGCGCGACTCAGCAGGGAATCTGCACGTGAACAAACAGCTATGGCCGGAGTCGATTTCAGAGAGTTATTTCAACGTATTAGGCACCCGGATCATTGAGGGCCGCGGCTTTGCGGCGGCTGATGAATCGGGGGACAAAGTTTGCATACTGAGCGCCCAGGCAGCGAAGTTTTTCTTCCCGGGCCAGGACCCGCTGGGCAAATACCTGAACGCCGGCGATGGAACCGAAAAAGAAAAGGAAAGCTACCGGGTCGTGGGTGTCGCCGAGGATGCGCGCATGTCGTCACTGCTCGAGCCTGCGCCGCTGGCTGCCTATTTTCAAATTGGGCGGGTCAGCGGGTTGAGCTTTCAATACACCACGATTGCCGTGCGCGCGGAAAACGCGGGCCTGGGCGCGGACACGCTTCGCAATGTTTATGCGCGAAGTTTTCCAGGGGCGCCGCAGCCGCGGATATGGAAATTCAGCGACGCCATCGCCTACGACTTGAGCCGGCAGCGGCTGCTTTCGGGCGTGTCGGGCGGGTTTGCGCTGCTGGCGCTCACGCTGGTTGCGACGGGGTTGTATGGGATTCTGGGCCGAACGGTGACGGAGCGGCGGCGGGAGATCGGCATCAGGATGGCGCTGGGCGCAGAACGGCGGCAGATTGTGGCGGCGCTGGCGAAATCGGCGGCACTGCGCGTAGGCGTGGGCGTGGTGGCCGGAGCGCTGCTGGCCGCGGCTGGTGGCAGATTGGTGCGATCACTGCTTTACGGCGTGACCCCGGGCAATCCCTGGGTGGCTCTCGCCACTCTGGCGCTGCTGGTCGCAGTGCTCGGGCTTGCATTCGTGTTTCCGGCCGGTCGGGCGGCGTCTGTCAATCCCATGGAGGCGATTCGCGAAGAGTAGCGAGGCTAGCGCTGATCACGCCGGTAGCTTGGCGGAGTTCGTGGTTCCCACCCTTCGAGCTGGGAAGCGCTCGAAGCATGGGGAAACCCAACTTTGCCAGAGCAGCCGGGTTATGATTGCCGCAATGCGATTGCCTGCGGCAGACCGCGAATTGGTGCAGATTATGGATGCTTCGCTCGCCCGTGCGGCGGAGCAGGCGGGCGATTGGCTTGTGTGCCGGGCGGGATGTACGCAATGCTGCTACGGGGCCTTCGCCATCAACCAGCTCGATGTGGCGCGGCTGCGAGCCGGGATGAAGGCATTGCATGCAGCCGAGCCAATGAGAGCCGAGGCAATCGAAGAGCGGGCTCGGGCTTGGATCGGCGAGTATGGCGCGGAGTTCCCCGGAAACCGGGAGACGGGCCGGTTGGGCAACAGCGACGAGGAGCGCGGACGGTTTGAGGAGTTTGCGACTGACGCGGCATGCCCGGCGCTCGACCCGGCCACTGGATTGTGCGGCGTGTATGAATGGCGGCCGATGACTTGCCGTGTGTTCGGCCCTCCCGTTCGGATGGAAGGCGAAGAGGGCGTCGAGGGGCTGGGCCATTGCGAGCTGTGCTTCAACGGAGCGACGCCGGAGCAGGTGGCTGCGTGCGAGATGCCGGTTCCGCACGAGCTTGAGGCGAAGCTGCTTCAGGAGCTCGACATGGAGGGCGAGACGGTGGTGGCCTGGGCGCTGGTGAGAGACAGCCAGTAGCCAATAGCCAGTAGGTGAGCGGGTGCCCCCGGTCTCGATTTTGAGACCGGGGAAATCACGGTGCACGCTCCACCGTCCCCCGTTCGCTGTCCACGTCTTTCACGAATCGGCGATCGGGTAGCTCTGATCGAACGGGAAGATCAGCTCATCCTCAGTTGGGACGGCTGTGCCGTTGAGTGTGGCGGGGTGAAAGCGCCAGGTCTTGACGGTCGAGAGCACAAGCTGGTCGAGCGCGTTGCCGATGCCTTTGACCAGCGTGGCCTCAAGCACGTCTCCGGTTGCGCTCACCTTGACATCCACAATCACCTGCTGGCTGTTAGCCGGCAGAAGCGAGCGGTCGATGACGGGCGGCCGCGGCGAGAATACCGGGAATGCGGGATCGGCGCTCTGAGCGTCGACGCTGTTGCCGGCAACGGGATCGTGCTTGGCTGAGGGACGATGGCCGGCGGGCGTTGGGGGCGCCATATAGGCGACACGATCGGAGGTTTGGATCGTAGGCTGATTTGGAGGTGGCGGAGTCACCTTGCGCCCGTAGGGCTTGGGTGACGGTTTTACCTTATTCGAACCGCCAGGAGTGTATAGCATGGCGGGATAGAACTTGAGCGGTGTCTCGGCCACCACCCGCTGCTGCCGCAACTTCTGCACCACCTGGAGCGTGATCACCAGCAGCACAAGATGAATGGCCAGCGAGACGGCAAGGAACCGGGCTCGTCTCTTCCGGATTGAGTCCAATAGCTGCAAATTCCCTCTTTCATCCAGGCCGTGTATTTGTATGGACGCAACAAGGGCGATTGGGGATGGTGCGAATTGGATATGAAATCCAATGCAGCGGTCCGCACGCCCAGTGTGACACGGATCCCGAGAATCGCGGCGTTAAACTTGAAGTTTGAATCGTCCCATACCAACGCGCCCCTGCTGGGTTGAGATTTCGACCCAGGCTCTCGAAGAAAACCTGCGCTTCCTCGAGAAGCTGGCCGAACCCCACGCCGAAGTTCTGGCCGTGTTAAAGGCCAACGCCTACGGACACGGGCTGGCGATCTGCGCACCGGCAGTGGTGCGGGCGGGCGGCCGATGGCTGGGCGTGAACAGCGTGGAGGAGGGCGCGGCAGCGCGGACGGTTTGTCCGGCAAATTCAGATCGTGCCCCGCACATTCTCGTGATTGGCGGCGTGTTCACCGGCCAGGGCGAGGCGGTCATCCACCACGCGCTGACGCCGGTGATCTGGGAACCGTGGCAGTTGGACGAGCTGGAGAACGCAGCCCGCCAAACGGGGATTGCGGCGGGATCGCTGCCGGTGCATCTTGAGATCGACACCGGCATGAGCCGGCAGGGCGTTAACCCGGCGGAAGTGGCTACGATTCTGGCGCGAATCACGCCCGCATCGCCGTTGCGGCTCGAAGCCGTGATGACCCACCTGTTCGCGGCCGATGAGACGGACGGTCGCGTGAACGCGGAACAACTGGCGCGGCTCGACGAGACGCTGAACCGCATTGAGCTGGCCGGTCAGTTTGCCGAGTGGCTGAACGTGGGCAGCTCGGTGGCACTGCTTTCAGGGCAGGCGCGCACAGTTGCCGGGATGGCAGCCAGGCACGGCATGAAGGCCATGCTGCGGCCAGGGCTGGCGCTTTATGGGGTGGTTCCCCGCTTCGATCCTGGTTTTGGGCCGGAATTTGAAGCCGCGGAGCCGGAGGAATTCGTGGCCGCGCGCCAGACGCTAAGGCCGGTTCTCGAGTGGAAGTCGCAGGTGGTGGGTGTGCGGCAGGTTGAAGCCGGAGCGACGGTTGGCTACAAAGGCACATTTGTAGCTACTGAGCCGATGAAGCTGGCGCTGGTGGCCGTTGGATATGCGGATGGATTGGACCGCAAGCTCGGCAACCGATTCAGCCTGTTGGTACGCGGCCAACGTGCGCCGGTCGTGGGCCGCGTGAGCATGGATCAGACGGTGATCGATGTGACGGAGATTGAGGGCGTTAAAGCGGGAGATGAAGTTGTGATTCTGGGCGCGCAGCCTTCCCCTGTCCCCAAATGCGAGGGACAGGGGGCACCCGATGAGGAGCGGATCACTGCGTACGATCACGCCGATGCGACGGGGACGATTCCGTGGGAGGTATTTACGCGGATCGGGGCGCGGGTGGAGAGGAGGGCCGTGAACGGTCGACAGTGATCAGAAGACAATGCAAAGCGATCAGTTGGCCGGCGAGGCTATGTCGGACGGCGCAGCGCAGTCGCCCGGAGGATCCACCTGAGCATGGGCTCCGACGCCGGCAGAGCTCTCAACGGCGCGGATCATGGCTTCGTTGCCAATGCAGGAGTTGAGCAACATGTGGTACAGGCCGCGGGCGCACCACTCCTGCTGATAAAACTTGCGGATCACCGTGGCACGGCGTTTGTCAAAGGCGGCCAGGTGCTGCTCGGCATTCTCGGCTTGGCTGGGAAACGCGCGGGCAAACCAGTCGCGCTTGGCCTTGGATGTGGCATAGACAAACACGTGAAAACAGCCGGGATGACCGGCCAGCGCGCAGGCAGCGCCGCGGCCCACAATCACGCAATTGCCTTCACCTGCGGCCTTCAAAATCTGCTGCTTGATGATTTCGAGCATGCGCTCGGAGTCGAAAACGTGCTCTTCACCCATGCCGAAGCTGGAGAAGGACGAGTCGTGCCAGAAGAGCTTGCCGTAGCGGTAGTACCAGGGGTCGAGGCGTTCGTCGAATCGGGCAGCGGTCTTGGGATCGACGCCTGCCGCCTTGGCGGCGCGATTGATGAGCTCCGCGTCGAGCAGGCGCCAGCCGAGCCGTTCGGCAAGATCGTGTGCAAACTCTCCCCCGCGCGAACCGTACTCGCGTTCGACGGTAATGACCCTTACCGGCGCATGCCCCATGGCGCAGATGACCTCCGCGATTGGAGCATACAACGAAAACGCGTCGGATGGGGAGTGTACGGCATTTTTTCAGAAAATCGACTTTCGTAAAATACCAAACCGGGGTATCCTATTTGTGCGCATCGGGCGCACACCGGTACACCCGTATCTGCTCGATGCGAGACGCCGATTTCGAATCTTCCCCGTCATCCGGAGGCCGGGAAAGCCGGGGGCAGAACGATGCCCGACACCTCTACCGCCAATCAACCCGTACAAGGTACTTCGGCTCAAACCACCACGGGCCCGATGCACCGACGCCTCGGCGCGAG
>JASHVU010000422.1 GCA_030044455.1 Acidobacteriaceae bacterium
GTTTGTTGACCCGCTGCCGCTGCCGCAGATTGCGCGGCCTTTGGATGAAAGACCTGCCCCGGATGGTTCGGCTAAGCGAGTTTCTTTTTATCGCGTATCGATGCGAGCGATTTCGCAGAAGCTTCACCGCGATCTGCCACCCACCAATCTATGGTCGGTTGGCGGAACCGTGCCGGGAGTGCTGTTCGACACGCGAAGCGGTGAGGGGCAACTGATTGAGTGGGTGAATGAGCTGCCACAAAAGCACTTTCTTCCGATTGACCATACGATTCACGGCGCGGAGAAGGCTGCGCCCGAAGTTCGGAGCGTAGTGCATCTGCATGGCGGCAAGACGCCTGCGGAGAGCGACGGGTATCCGGAAGACTGGTATGTGCCGGGCAAGTCGCGCACCTATTACTATCCGAACCAGCAGGAGGCGGCGCTGCTGTGGTATCACGACCATGCGATGGGGATCAACCGGCTGAATATTTACGCCGGCATGTTCGGGCTATATATTGTGCGGGACGAGGAGGAGCATCGGCTGAATTTGCCCGGCGACAAATATGAGATTCCGCTGGTGCTGGCGGATCGGGATCTGAAAGCCGATGGGCAGCTCAGTTATCCGGTTTCAGCCGATCCCGAGCGGCCCTGGGTTCCCGAAGCGTTTGGCGAGGCGCAACTGGTGAATGGAAAACTGTTTCCGTATTTCGATGTTGAGCCGCGCAAGTACCGATTCCGGATTTTGAATGGAGCGAATGGGAGGTTTTACAGGCTTTCGCTTTCGAATGGCGGCGAGATGCACCAGATTGGGAGCGACCAGGGATTGCTGAGTGCGCCGGTTGCGCTGAAAAATCTTCTGTTGGCTCCGGGGGAGCGCGCAGATGTAGTGATTGATTTTGCCGAATGGCGCGGAAAAAAGATTCAGCTGATGGGCGTTCCGTTTGAGCTGATGCAGTTTCGCGTTGGAGCAGAGCAGGTGACAGACTCGAGCGCACTGCCGCCAGCGTTGCGGCGAGTGGGCCGGATCGAGGAGAGCGCCGCGGTGCGAACGCGGCGACTGACGCTCGATGAAAACCTGAATATGGTGGCGGAGTCAATGGGAATGCTGCTGAACAAGACGCCATGGCATGCGCCCATCACGGAAAAGCCGCTGCTAGATTCGACCGAGATCTGGGAGCTGGTGAATCTGACCGACGATGTGCATCCGATTCATCTTCACATGGTGCGTTTTCAGATTCTCGATCGCAGAAGATTTGACTCGTTCGATTTCATGACGAAGAACACGTTGCGCTATACCAGCGACGTAATGCCGCCCGATGCAAACGAGATGGGATGGAAAGACACGGCGCGGGTGAATGCGAAGACGGTAACGCGGATTATTGTGCCGTTTTCCGGCTACGCGGGCAGGTATGTGTGGCATTGCCACATTCTGGAGCACGAGGACAACGAGATGATGCGGCCGTACGAGGTGGTGACAGGCGGGAGTGCGTGAGGAACTGAAGCGGGTCGGGAAGAACTGAGGTCTCTTCAGGCGCCCTTCCCCGCTCAAGCAGAGCTTGAACGGGGCCCGGCAGGGAGTATTAGAACGGAGATTTGCGCCGGGTTCAGACGTTGGCGTCGCGAGCTTCGCCCAGTTGGAGTTTGAAGGTCATCTGGCGGCGGTCGCGGATGATGGTGACGCTGACGACGTCGCCGGCCTGGTGCCTGTTCATAATGGCGCTGACGTCCTGTGGATCGGCGACCTGTTGTCCGTCGATGGCCACAATGAGATCGCCACCGAGCAGGATAGCCGTGTTGCCTACGTAAGCCTGTTCATTGCCGCCGCGCAGGCCGGCGCGTTCGGCGGCTCCGCCGGGAATGACGCGCTGAATGAGGAGGCCGTAATCGGCGGGGATGCCCATCTGCGAGGCAAGGTCGGGCCCGATGGCGAAGGTTGAAACACCAAGCGAGGGTCTTTTGACGCGGCCGTAGCGGGTGAGGTCAGAAAGCACAGCCTTGGCGGTGTTGATGGGGATTGCGAATCCGATACCCGAGCTCTGATCGGCGCCATTGGAGGCGATCATGGTGTTGATGCCGATGACTTCGCCGCGGGAGTTGAGCAGTGGGCCGCCGGAGTTGCCGGGGTTGATGGCCGCGTCGGTCTGGATAGCATCGTCGATGGGCGCACCGTCCTGATTGCGAATGGAGCGGATGGAGCTGATGATGCCGGTGGTCATGGTGCCATTGAGGCCGAAGGGGTTGCCGATGGCGTAGACCTTCTGGCCGACGGAGAGATCGGAGGAGTCGGCCAGAGTAACCGGCTCGAGGTTGGGCGCGTTGATCTGCAGCAGGGCAAGATCGTGAACTTTGTCTGCGCCCACTACTTTGGCCTGGTAGCGGCTTTTGTTGCTGAGCTGCACCTCAATGCCGCGGTTGGCGCCTTCGATGACGTGGTAATTGGTGAGGATGTGGCCATTCTTGTCGAGAATGAAGCCGGAGCCCTGGCCTTGCTGCGGAACCGCCTGGAAGAAAAAGTTGTAGACCAGCGTAGTGGAGGTAATGTTGACGACCGATGGCAGCACGCGCTTGTAGACGCCGATGTTGTTCTGCTCCTCGGCGTCGTAGGTGGGTGCGGCGTCGGCCTCAGTGAGGTGGAGCGAGGAGTCGGTGTTCCTGGGGCCGAACAGGGAATGGTGCCCCAGGGAATGTCCATCGACGAGGGGGGAGTAGTGCGAGGTGAAGAACCAGAATCCGCCTACCAGAATGAAAACCAAGATCAATGCGCGCAATTTCATGCTATGGACCTGAGGAGACCTTCCTTACAATCAGATACGGGGACTTGGGCTTGGGGTTCCCGGTCGAGGCCCGCTGCCCTCTTTATTTTAAAGACAGCGAATGCGGGGAATTGTTGCTCTCGGCGGCGAGGCGGGGCCAAAGTTGGCTGACCATGAGTTGGAGTGAAGCCAGATCTCCAGAATTATCAATGACATAATCGGCCTGAGCGGCTTTTTCGGCGTCGGGTATCTGGTGGGCGAGGCGGTTGCGCGCGTCGGCTTCGGCGCTGCCAAGTTTTTCAGGCGGCAGGTTGAGGCGGGCTACGAAGCGGGCGATCTTCAGTTCGTCAGGCGCGGTAATCACGATGACGCGGTCGATGCGGCGGCGCCAGTCGGCGAGCCACCCGGGAGAAGAAGGATCGTCCGCGTTGGCCGCTGCGGACGACATTTCTTTTGCGGCGCGAATGCGGGCATCGCGGACGACTTCAAAGATGAGGGCGGACTCGATGATGGCCACGGCGTTGGGATCGCGCTCGAAGGCCTGGTTCATGAGACGCCGCTGCAGGTCGATGACGGCGGGATGAACGATGGCGTTCAATTCGTCGAGATGGCCTTGGCGGAAGGCAAGTTCGGCTAGACGGGCACGGTTCAGATGGCCATCGGCGGCGAGCACCTGAGGACCAAATTGCGCGACGATCTGATCGAAGACCTCGTGGCCGGGTTCCATGAGCTCACGGCCTAGGGCGTCGGCTTCGATGACGATGGCGCCGAGAGCGCGGAGCATTTGGGCGACGGTGGTCTTGCCGCTGCCGAGGCTCCCGGTCAGGCCTACGCGAAGCATGGATGCTCCTTCCTCAGATTCAAGTCTGTTGGCTAAGTGCTCGTGTCGCTACGAGTAGTTCTCTCTTGGCATTGGGAGCCCCTCCCCCTTTGAATCCTGACTTGATCTCGGGTCTAGCAAACCTGCTTCTTTGTAAAAGGAACGGGCTGGGCACCCAGCGTCTCGCCATCGGACCTCGCGATCCTTGAGCATCTGTATCCACTCATTCCCCACATTTTCCAAACACTCCTCGGCGGACCAGTGAGGCGCTGTTTCGATCAGATGGACCAAGGTCCAAGACAACCCGAAAAATCCGTCGGCCCCGAAAATCCTTGTTAATGCCTTTGCTTCTTCGTCGGTCACTGGCTTTTCTATTAAGCAAATTAGCCGTTGATATTCTTCGACCAGGCCAACCTGCTTAGACCGAATCACATCCTGTTCGGAGGGAGGCGGTCCCATTCTGAGTAGCTCTTTGATCTCGTTGCGCACCATTATTCCTCAATGCGGTGCCCTCCCCGGTCCCCAAATGCGAGGGACCGGGGGCACCCAGTTCAGTATTAGATTCCCCGGCGCATTTTGGCGGCGCGGACGGTGTTGGACATCAGCATGGCGATGGTCAGCAGACCCACGCCGCCGGGCACGGGCGTGTAGGCGCTGGAGAGCTCGAAGGCCGCGGGATCAATGTCGCCCACGATGACCGAGCCGCGCTTCAAGAAGGCGGCCTCGCGTTTCTCATTTCCTTTAAAGAAGCGGTCGAATTGTTCGCGCGTGCTGATGCGATTGATGCCGACATCGATAAGCGTTGCGCCGGGTTTGACCATTTCGGGCATGATGAAGCCGGGGCGGCCGATGGCGGCGACCAGGATGTCGGCCTGGCGCGTGACCTCGCCGAGGTTCTGTGTTTTGGAATGGCAAATCGTAACCGTTGCATTCTCATGCAGCAGAAGCATGGCAACTGGCTTGCCGACGATGTCGCTGCGGCCAACAACGACCGCATGTTTGCCGGCGATGGGAATCTGGCTGCGCCTGAGGATTTGAATGACGCCGGCGGGAGTGCATGGAGCGAGCGCGGGTCGGCCGGCCTGCAGGCGTCCGGCGTTTACGGGATGAAAGCCGTCGACGTCTTTTTCAGGGAGAACGGAGTCGAGCAGGAACTTGGCGTCGACCTGGGCGGGGAGCGGAAGCTGGATGAGGATACCGTCGATATCGTCGCGCGTGTTGAGGCTGTTGACGAGGTCGAACATCTCTTCAGTGGTGACCGTGTCAGGCGGTGTGATGAGGTCGCTGAATAGGCCGAGCTCGGCGCAGGTCTGCACCTTGCTGCGCACGTATATCTCCGACGCGGGCTCGTGGCCGACCAGGACGGCAGCAAGGCCAGGCCGAATTCCCTGTGCGGCCAGCTTCTTCACTTCGTCGGCAACTTCCTGTTTGATGGCGGTTGCAATGGCGGCGCCGTCGAGAACTCTTGGCATCATCTGCTCCAAAGAAACATGGTATCG
>JASHVU010000423.1 GCA_030044455.1 Acidobacteriaceae bacterium
CGGCGGATACCCATCGAATGTAAAGATGTATTTGATTCCGCGGTCAATGAAGGGTTTGTCGTCCCTCTTGCTCGCGTCGACCGCTCGCGTCGTCCAGTGCAGGCGATTCAGCTCGCCGATCGGGTCGGGGATCAACTTTGGCGCGACGAAAAGTGCGACCAGTAGAAGCACGACATACCCCAACGGCAGCCACGGGCGCACCTTTTTCCAGAGGGACAGCTTCCATTGGGCCAGCATCGAGTCGATCATGGGAACCAGGAAGTCGTGCGATATCTCCCAGACATTGTATTCGGGGTCGAGCGCATGAACGATGCCCCGTTCCGGGTCGCTGAGCTTGAACATCACACCCTGCGCCTGCCGCGGAGTATGGCTTGTTCCCTTGGCGAGATCGTCTATCGTTGAAGGCTGTTTCGTGACCTGATGCGAGATCAGCCTGGGCAGGAAAATCGGGCTGGCATCCCTCACTTCCCGCTGAAAGATTGACTCATGCACAAAGCCGCGAATCAGTCTTCCCGGCCGAAACGAATGCGGCAATCCGGTGGCGAAACGCGAAAGTACAAGACCGCACAGGTTGAGGGTCACCGGGCGTATGAGGCCTTTGGTCTCCTCAACCTCGGCAGCTTCGCGCAAAACATCGGCCAGCAACTGCGGCTCGATCTTCAGTCCGGAACCAAGCAGGAAATCCTGCGCAGCCCTTTGAGTAAACGCCGAGACTTTTTCGAGATTCAGGCCGGGAATCGGCGTGGGAAGGTTCAGATCCTGGATGAACCCGTCATACTCCGCCCGGAAGACGAGCAGAGTGGTTGGCCCCGAGTCCTTCAGGCCAGCCAGCGTAGTTAAAAACTGCACAAACCTTTCCCGCTGCCGCTCTTCCTGTAGGATCAGGAACTCCTCAAACTGGTCGAAGACGACAAGAAGCCCCGCCGGCTGCACCCGCTGCTGGGCCTCTTCAATCAGAGCATTCAAATCCGACGTTTCCGGAGGGTTTCTTTTCCAGATGACCCCGGGGCGTTTCAGCTCATCTTCGAGCGCTTGGGCCGGGTCTTGGTATCCACGTAACCGGATGACCTTGACGCGCTCCCGCTCCAATTTAGGCAGCACCCACGCTGCCAGCAGGGAGCTCTTGCCGGCCCCCGAAGAACCGGTCAGATAGAGCACGCGGCGAGGCGGCTGCCGCAGCCACTTCAGCACTTCGTCGTGCTTTCCGTCAGCCCGCTGAAACCCATTTTCATCTTCCCGCGGGGAAAGTTGAAAATACCCGGGCTTGGTGGAACCCGCGATCTGGGCCAGCCTGCTCTTCCTGCGCTTTTCTAACAGCGTCGGCATGGTGTGGGAAAAGAACAGCAGGGCCAGCAAAGCGGTAACCAGCGCGGCACACTCGCGCGCAGAGAGATTAAGGCCCGTCTGCAGCTTCTGAAAGCTGAGGTACGCGGCAGCTATAGCACCGAAAAATGCAGTGAGAGCTGCAAGTTGGGACGTGGCAAAATTGGCAGTGAGGCCAAGCAGGCCCGCTTGCGCCGGACTCTTTGGTTCCGGCGCTGGGTTCGTCGGCGGAAGATCTACTGGACCGGCTGCCATGGTGGTGGAAGTTTACCAAATGCAAGAAGCGTTGATTGCAGTCTTCAAGGCTTGCCCGCGCGCCTGCCGGTCTGGAACCTTGGCCTGTTTCACGCTGGCAGGAGTTTCGACGTGGTGTGTAGATGATTTGACAGGCCTCCAAGACCTCAGCTCTCCTGAGGGGAAAGGTCGATTGACTCAGCGGGAAGCCCTCTCCTTATCTCCTTGCCTCACGATCTCTCAATCCCTGTTCTTATTCACATTTGTGATTAATATTCTAAGTTATGATCATCTTGAGAGCCTGACCTGTCGCTCAAGGCTCTCAAGGGTCACGTCATGCCGCTCTTTCCTCACGAAATGCTGCGCGAAATCTACGAGCAGCCCCAGGCGCTGAATCGCACGCTGGCGCTTTACCTTGACGGCAACGCCCTCAAGCCCGAATTCGCCCGGCAGCTCTCGCAGTGGCTCGGCGCCAACGGCGAAATTCTGATTGCTGCCAGCGGCTCGAGCCGGCACAGCGGACTCTACGGCGAGATTCTGCTTGAAGATCTTTGCGGGCTGGCTGTGGACGTTGAGTACGCCAGCGAATACAGCCTGCGCGGAGTTCTCGATCTCAGGCATCCCAGCGTACTGGTGCTTTCGCAGTCGGGCGAGACAACCGACACACTGGCGGCGCTGGCCGAGGCGCGGCGCCAGGGACATAAAACGCTGGCCATCACCAACGCGCCGGCCTCAACCATGGCGCACCAGGCCGATGTTTCAATGACGCTGGGGGCAGGACGCGAGAAGGCGATTCCGGCGACCAAGAGCTTCACCTGCCAGCTTGCCGCGCTGTATCTGCTGGCGCTGTATGAGGGCGCGCACCTCAAGCGTATGAAAGAAGTGCAACTGGCCGAATTGATTCCCGAACTGAAGGTCGTTCCTGATGCGATTGAAGTGCAACTCGATGGCTGGCGCGAGCAGGCTGAGAAGCTGGCCGCGCGCTATGCGAGTGCGTCAACGTTTCTCTATCTCGGCCGCGGTATTCATTACGCCATTGCGCGCGAGGGCGCGCTCAAGTTAAAGGAGTCGTCGTACGTTCACGCTGAGGGCTACCCGGTGGGCGAGCTCAAACATGGGCCCAATGCGCTGGTGAGCGACCGCGTTCCGCTGGTGGTGGTTGCCACGGTCGATCGCAAGCTGGCCGCGTCGATCCGGAGATATGAGAAGACGCTTCAACTGCTCGCCGACATGAAGCAGCAGGGCGCGCGCGTGATTGCGCTGGCCAACGCCGATGACGACGACGTTCCGGCGCTGGTGACCGACTGTATTCCCGTCCGGCCGGCATCGGAGTATCTGCTGCCGATCCTGGAGGTGGTGCCGCTGCAGCTCTTCGCGTACCGAATGGCGATCGAGCACGGCATCGACGTGGATCGCCCGCGGAATCTGTCGAAAGCTGTGGTGGAGAAGCAGCCGGTAGGGAATAGCCAGTAGCAAGTAGTCAGCAGGCTTGCGATCGCATTCGATTTGAGATCACAAATCGTGATCTCAAGTTGGGAGGCAGACGCCCAGGCAATCGTCAAACACCAAACGAATCAGGAGTGGCTGACCATGTGCCTCTATGATAGAGCGATCATGGTTACCAACAGCCCCGAACATGCTGTCCAACTGCTGGATCAGGCCTTCAATGAAGGCGACCTCGCCAAGGTGCTCAGCTTCTATGAGGATGCTGCAGTCGTCGTAACGGAACCGGGCAAGACGGCCAGCGGGATCGCAGAACTGCGAAGCTTCTTTGAGCGAGTGATGCAATCGGGCGCATCGGCAAAGCAGCTCAGGACAAGAGTTCTCGAAGCCGACGGCATCGCGCTCTTCATCTCCCGCTGGACCCTTCACATGGCCGACCAAAATCCGGATGTTGCCTCGCGAACCTTCATAGCGACGACAGTCATCCGCAAGCAAGCAGACGGAGAATGGAAGATCCTGATCGACAACCCCTTCGGCCCGCTGATTCTGGGACCAGAGTAGGAAGAGAAACCGCGGATCCTTCGGCTCCCTTCCGGCGGACATCTGTCACAAAGGCGGCAATGTCCCGAGCCCGAAGCTAAAAGCTAGAAGCTAGAAGCTAGGAGCTAGCCGCTCTCTTCCCCTCAAAGTGCGCCTCGATCTCTTCGAGGGTCTTGCCTTTTGTTTCCGGCAGGAAGAGCACCACCGTGAGGAAGTAGACCACCGTGAAGGCGGCGAAAAGGTAGAACATCGACGAGTAGCCGTGTTTGGCCACGAAGGGTAGAAAGATTGCCTGTAGCGTGGCCGAGACCAGTTGGTTGAGCACCAGTGCGATGCTCATTCCGTTGGAGCGAATGCGCGTGGGCATGAGTTCTGAGAGCGCAATCCAGACGCAGACGCCGGGGCCCATGGCGTAGCACGCGACAAAGAGATAAAGGCATATTGCCACAAGCCATCCGTGCGATGGGTCGGGGATGCTTCCGACGAGGGCTTTGCGAATGACCAGAGGCGCAGTGCGCGCGGCGTCGAGGTTGGCGAAGGGGTTGGAGAAAAAGGCCCTTACCTTGCTGTC
>JASHVU010000424.1 GCA_030044455.1 Acidobacteriaceae bacterium
GGTAAATCCCGGTGCTTTGAGCAGGCGACGAAATGTGAACTTGAGGTCGGCGAGGAGCGATTCGATCGTGGACCATTGCCAGGCTTCGCGGCTGCGCTGCTGAATGAGGGCGATGTTGCCGAACTCGCGTCGGGCGGACTGCTCGGCCTGGGCACGGGGCATGCCGTCTTCAACGAGCTCATCTGCGCGCTCGGCGATGTGCTCCTGAATGGAGACGGAAAGATCGTTGTAACGACGGTTGCGGGAAAAAAGTTGCGTGAGCCGGTTCATGATGACCTCTATTCGCTTCTGAGTGCCTGCATTGGGTCGACCGCGGCCGCGCGTCGGGCGGGCAGATAGCTGGCCAGCACGGCCGCTATTGCGAGCACGAGCGGGACAACGGCAAAGGTGAGAGGATCGAATGGGCTAACGCCGAACAGCAGCGCCTTCATCAATCGCGCCAATGAGGCAGAGGCGGCGAGTCCGACGACCGCGCCGATGCAGGTAAGAACGAGCGCCGAACGCACGAACATCCAGCGCAATTCGTTTTTCTGGGCTCCGAGCGCTAAGCGGATACCGATCTCGCGAGTGCGCTGCGTGACTGAGTAGGAGACGACACCGTAGATGCCGATGATGCCGAGGGCGAGCGCCATTGAAGCGGCGATGGCCAGCATCACGAGCGTGAAAGAGGTGCGGGCCATGGATTCCTCGTAGATTTCCTCCATGGTGCGGACGTTGGCTACCGGCAAACTTGCATTCACTGACCAGACCGCCTGCTGCACTTCGCCGATGAACTCAGGAGTGCCTGCGCGCGTGCTGCGCACGGCGAAAGTAACGGCGCGCGTCACGTCAAAGTAATTGGGTAGGTCGGCCGACAGGATGGGCCAGTAAGCGATGGCTGGCGCGGGATCACCCACGCCATTCATGCGTACATCCTGCACTACGCCAATCACCTCGTGCCACGGCGTGCCGCCGTTCTCGCTGAAATGCTTTCCGAGAGCGGCCTGCGCAGATCCGCAGCACTCGCGCGCCAGGTTTTCCGAGAGGATTCCCACCGGCCTGAGGCCATAGGTGTCGGTCCAGGTGAAATCGCGGCCGGCGACGATCTTTGTTCCGGCGGTATGAAAGTAGCCAGGCGAGACATAGTTATAGAGGCGCAAAGGTGCTTCGCCGGTTTTGTAAGTCTTGCCCTTGAAGAACAAATCGTCCCAGTTGGGTTCAATCTGCTGCAGGGGCATGGCGCTGGCGAATCCGACCGAGGCCACGCCGGGGATGGCAGCAAGTTTTTCGGCAATGCTGTTCTGTGTCCGTGTCACCATGACGCGGTCGGCGATGAGCGACGGCGGGATGGCGACGCGCAGAGTCTGAATGTGGGCCGGATCGGAGAAGCCGGGGTCCACGTTGCGCAGAGCAGCGAAAGTGCGAATCATGAGCACGGCGCTTATCAGCAGCACCATTGCCATGGCCACCTGTGCAATCACCAGCGCGCTGCGTCCGCGCTGCCGCTCTCGGCTGAGGCTGGCCGTGCGTTCGCCGGCGCGCAGTGCAACAAGCGCGCGCGTCTGCGCGTACTTGAGCGCGGGGATGGAGCCGAAGAACAGCGCGGAGAAAACCGCCAGTGCCAGCGCAAAGGCGAGCGACCATCCATCGAGCCCGATCTCGTTTAGACGCGGCAGGTTCGCCGGGCCAATGGTGAGCAGCAGCCGCAGGCCCGCCGCCGCGACAGCCGTTCCGCCCACGCTGCCAAAAAGGCCCAGCAGAAGGCTCTCGATCAGCAGTTCACGCACGATGCGGGCGCGTCCGGCACCCAGAGCCGCGCGCACGGCGAGCTCCTGTTGCCGCGCATCAGCGCGCACCAGCAGCAGGTTCGCGATATTGAAACAGGCGATCAGCATGACCACGCCGATGGTGCCCATCACCATCCACAATGCTCCGCCTATGCTGCCAAGAACCTCGTTTTTCATTGGGCGCAATGCCGGGCCGATCTTCCAATTGAGATAGAAATGCGGATCGCAGGTTGGGCAGTTGGTCCACGAGTCCATCCAGACATTCAGCAGCCGCGCTACGTCAGTGTCTGCCGTGCCGATGGGGACGCCGGGCTTGAGCCGCGCAATGCCGCGATAGAGAAAGCCGGCCAGGATCTGTTTGTGCTGATCGAGGGCCAGCGGCACCAGCAGGTCGAAGTCGTAATTCAGAATCCTGAAGCCGCGCGGCATGACACCTGCGATCTCGCGCGGTTGCGAATCGAGCTCGATTGTCCGCCCCACGACCGAGCGGTCGCCGCCGAAGCGCCGCTGCCAGTATCCGTAACCAAGCATGACGCGCTTGGCGCCCCTAGGATCCTGGTCGGTCGCGTCAAGCCATCGGCCGGCAGCCGGGGGAACGGCGAAGGTCTGGAGCACGCCATCGCTTACCAGCACCGTGTTCACCTGCTCCGGCTGCGCCAGCCCGGTCACGTTCGCCGTAGCAGGCTGCCAGACGCCCACCGACTGAAAGGCGCGGTTGTGCTCGGAAAAGGTGAGATACATTGAGGCTGAGAGCCGCAGCCCGTCTCTGAAGTCGGCCAGCCCTGGCGCGCCGGGCGCGTTCAGATTGAGCGCCACGAGCTGTTCCGGCTCGGGATATGGCAAGGGCTTGATGAGAACGCCATTCACCACGCTAAACACGGCCGTATTGGCGCCGATACCGATGGCGAGGGTGAGCAGGACGGTGATGGTAAATCCCGGCGCTTTGAGCATGCGGCGAAATGCGAACTTGAGATCGGAGAGGAGCGATTCGACGACGGGCCACTGCCATGCCTCGCGGCTGCGCTCTTGGATCATCGCGACGTTGCCGAATTCGCGGTGGGCCTGTTGCTCGGCTTGCGCGCGGGGCACGCCTTCTTCCTCAAGCTCGTCGGCACGCTCGGCAATGTGCTCGCGAATGGAGACGGAGAGATCGTTGTAGCGTTTGCGGCGCTCAAAGATTTGCCGAATGCGCATGATGAGGCTCCTCCTCGCAGGCATTCAATGCCTATTCTGCCCGCAATGCTCTGGCGGGTTCAATTGAAGTTGCAGCCATGGCCGGCGCTACTGAAGCCAAAGCTGTGGCGACGAACAAAAGCGTAACGATGGTGGCAAGCATCGCGGGATCGCGAGAGTTGCCGCTTGTCCAGTGAGCAAACACCTGGCTCAGCGCCAGGCTCATTGCGATTCCGAAGGCGGTTCCGGCCAGAACTGCAATGGCTGATGTGCTCGTAACCTGTCTGACGATGTGAGAGCGCCGCGCTCCCAGTGCGATGCGCACTCCAAATTCGTGCGTTCTCCTGGTTACCAGATAGGACTGGACGGAGTAGAGACCGCTAAGGGCGAATGCCAATCCAAGAAATGCAAATGCCGAGAACAGGCTGGCAACAAACCGCTCGCTGCCGAGGCTGTCGCCTTCGAGCATTTCGGCGGCCGTGTCGAGGTCGCCGACCGCCTGGCCGGAGTCGATGGCGTGCACGCGCTCTTTGATTGCGTGCAACAGGCCTGCTGTTTTTCCGCGCGTGCGCAGGACGAAACTGACGCCGTCAAACGGAGTCATGGAATAGGGGACGTAGACCGCTGGTGACACGGGTTCGCCCAGGCCTCGGTTGGGTGAATCGCCCACAACGCCGATGATCTGAAAGTGCTGGTTATCGCCTGGCGCTACCAGCTTCCATTCGTTTCCATTTGCGATGCCGTGATTGAGCACGATGGTCTGCCCAATGGGGTCGGAATTCGGCCAATAGCGGCGCTGCATCGCTCGATTTACAAGCGCCAGGCGCGCGGCGTTTGAAGTCTCAGTCGCGCTCCAAACGCGTCCCTGCGTGATCGGGATGCGCAGTGTCTGGAAATACTCGGGACTTACCTGCTGGGAAGTCACTCGGCCCGATAGATCATGAAGGGAAGGGATTGTGAGCGGAGTGGAGTCAATGTCGCTGAGAGGCAAACTGCCAATCGCAGCGGTTTC
>JASHVU010000425.1 GCA_030044455.1 Acidobacteriaceae bacterium
TGCTGCCACCCGCTCATGTTCAAAGCCCGTCTCAAACGGCACCGCGCTGGCCGGCGCCGATCCCGCCGCTGCCTCCCGCATCTGTTCTGCGGCCTCCATGACAGCCTGCGCGCACCACGCCAGTCCGTTGATGCGACGCATGCGGCCACGTTTTTGCCGAGCCTCATATTTTTCGAAGGCCGCATCAATGCCGCGCAAAACCGCCTCCAGCGGAATGCCAGCCTCCTGCCACGTCTCAATCAGCGCCCAGTCGAGCGTTGACAGTAACAGAATCGACCCGCGCCGCTGCTGAAAGCGCTCTTCGATCTCGGTGAAATAGTTGAAGTAGTTGCGCAACTTCGGCCTCAGTGCGCCTTGCCCCGCGGCTTCGTATTTCGGTTGCGTTCAAAGAGAATGCGCAATCCGTCGATCGTCAGCCGTTCGTCAATCTGCTGAATGTACCGCGAGTCGGGCGCTATCATTTCGGCCAGCCCTCCGGTAGCGATAATGTGCGGCACCGGACTGCCGAACTCGGCCAGCATCCGCTCGATAATGCCATCCACCAGGCCGATGTAGCCAAAGTACAAGCCGCTCTGCAAGTGGCCGACCGTATTCGTGCCGATCACCTTTGCCGGCCGCTTGATGTCTACGCGGCTCAACCGCGCCGCTCGGTTGAATAACGCATCTGCGCTCAGGCCAATGCCGGGCGCAATGGCCCCGCCCAGGTACTCTCCTTTCGCGCTGATCATCTCAAACTTCGTTGCGGTGCCGAAATCCACCACGATGCACGGACCTCCATAGCTTGCGTAGGCGGCAACGCAGTCGGCGATGCGATCGGCGCCCAATTCGGTCGGATTATCGATCAACATCGGCATGCCGGTCTTGATGCCGGGCTCAACAAACAGCGGCTCAATGTGGAAGTACTCTTCGCACACGCGACGAAGAGTGGTCTCAACGGGTGGAACAACTGACGCGATGATGATATGCGTTACCTGGCTCACGGCCACGCCGTGCATCTCAAACAGATTCATAAAGAACACACCGTACTCGTCCACAGTCTGGGCGCGATGAGTGGTGATGCGCCAGTGGGCGGCGAGTTCGGTTGCGGCGTCATTTGACCCGGCGCGCTCGGAATCGGCCTGTTCCCCCGCTCCCTCGCCACCGAGGCGGTAAAGGCCGAGCACGGTATTGGTATTTCCAACATCAAGGGCGAGCAGCATTGAGACAAAGCTCCTGACTTCTAGCTTCCAGCCTCTAGCTATACCCTGTCCAGCTTCGGGGCGGGACCCCTTTGAATTCCGGTATCGCGGTACTCCCGGCTGCATTCTCCGCCGCAGCTTCCGAACCATACAACACCAGGCTAAGGTCGCGATCGAATAGCTAGGTGGTTGGAGCTGCTTCTCGTATTCCCCCGGTCTGGACGGTCACAATGCCGCCGGCCGTTCGAACGCGAAGAAATCCGTTCGCATCCAGCCCGGCCGTTGTCCCCATGCAGGCCTGCGGCCCGTGCACCTCTATCTTGCGCCCCCGAACCCAGCTCGAAGCGGCCTCAACCCGCGCAGGAATCTCCTTCGCAAGTTCCGGATCAACAACTGCTGTGGCTTCACGCTCCAGCGCGCGAAGCAGAGCCACCAGAAGCGCCTGCCTGCTTACACGTCGCCCCGTTGCAAGATCGAGTGAAGTGGCAGGAGTGGCCAGGTCATCAGGAAAGGCCCGCTGGTGCACATTGATGCCAATTCCGGCCACCACTCCGTGGTCCGACTCTTTGGAGCTGATAGATGCCTCAACCAGGATGCCTCCCGCCTTCAACGGACCGATCAGCAGATCGTTGGGCCAGCGAATGTCGACCGCGAACCCCGTAACCTGATCAATCGCCTGCGCCGCTGCCAGGCCCACGGCCAACGGCAACAGCGGTAACCGGTCGGCGGAAATGTTCAGCCGAAAAACAACGCTGACATAGAGTCCGTCACCTGCCGCCGAAAGCCATCGGTGGCCTTCGCGGCCCCGACCGGCTGTCTGCTCATCGGCAATAAAGACAGAACCGTGCGGCGCGCCACGGCGCGCGGCAGCGAGCGCATCGGAGTTAGTTGATTCAGTAATGGGCGCGTAATTGAGTTTTCCGGCGAAGATACTGCCGGCGAGCGTGGTTTCAAAAGCAGCGAGATCGAACACAGCCCTAACTCGGTTCCGCGTCGATCGACATGGAGATATCGGCCGCGCGCGCGGAGTGAGTAAGCGCGCCCACGCTGATGAAGTCTACGCCGGTCTCGGCATAGGCGCGAATATTCTCGAGCACAATGCCTCCCGAAGCCTCCGTCGGAATCCACCGGTTCTCTTTTTTGATGCGCTCCACTGATTGCTTCACATGTACGGGCGTCATATTGTCGAGAAGGATGGCCTCGGCCCCGCCCGCAAGCGCTTCTTCAAGCTCTTGCGCCGTGCGCGCCTCAACCTGTACGCGCTGGCCCGGCTTGCGAGCCTTCAGCGCGCGCTCCAGCACCGCCGGAATGCCGCCGCCTAGCGAGATATGGTTGTTCTTGATAAGAATGCCGCTGGCCAGATCGATGCGGTGGTTGGTGCCTCCGCCGCACAGCACAGCGTACTTCTCAAGCGCCCTCATGCCCGGCACGGTCTTGCGAGTATCCAGCACTCGCGCGTGTGTGCCCTGGATCGCATCGGCGAACTTGCGTGTCAGCGTGGCAATGCCGCTCAGGTGTTGCAGCAGGTTCAGAACCACGCGTTCGCAGCTCAGCAGCGCGCGTGCGTTGTGGCGGATCACGGCCAGAACCTGGCCCGCATGCACGCGCACGCCATCGAAGATCTCGGGATGGCTGACGACTTCAAAGCGGGTTTGCGCCTGGGGACGCGGATCGAGCCGCGCATAAATCTCAAAGAAGCGCGGAATGGAGCCCAGGCCCGAAACAACCAGTTCTTCGCGAGCGATGATCGAGCCGGCCGCGCGCAGTCCCGCATCGATGGTCATGTTCGTCGTGGCATCGCCGGTAGCCTTATCCTCTTGAAGCGCCTGCTCCAGGATGACATCGATACGATGGCTCTTCCATTCCATTAGCTTTCCTACAAGAACAGCTCTTTGCTATTAGCTCTCAATTTTCAGCATCCTGTACATCACCGAATTGTGGGAGATTGCAATTCTCACATCCCTCTTTTGGTCGGGTGTCCCACCCTCGCCGTACCGTTGTCTTTACGGCTAGCGTGGGAACCAAGAACTCCAACATACCTCTCTCAATCGATTACAAATCTCGGGTGCCCCATCCTAAACGCGCCGTTTGCGTTTAGGGTGGGAAACCACGAATCTCAACATACCTCTCTCAACCATCAGCAAATCTCGGGTGCCCCATCCTAAACGCGCCGTTTGCGTTTAGGGTGGGAAACCACGAATCTCAACATACCTCTCTCAACCATCAGCAAATCTCGGGTGCCCCCGGTCTCGATTTTGAGACCGGGGATAGCACGAACTTCAATTCAGTCTCCCGCCAGCCCATCCAACGCCGCCTTCGCTTTCTCCAGCAGCGACTGATTCTCAGCCAACTGTTTCTTTCTTCCTTCCACGATGTGCGCAGGCGCCTTGCCGGTAAACCCTGGATCGGCTAGCGCCTTCTCGTCGTTGGCAACAAGTTTTTCAAGCCTGGCACGCTCCTTTGTCAAGCGCTCGCGTTCGGCTGATACGTCAATGGCGCGTTCGTAAACCAACGAGATGAACGGACCGCCGACCTGCCTCCAATTGAACTGTGGCGTCGATTCTAGAAATTCGAGGTCCTTATCCTTGATGACGGAGACGTTAGCCAATCTTTGAATAATGCCCAGATTCTCTTTGTAGACATTGTTGATTTCAGGTCTAAGTGACCCGATACCCGAGCCCGCATCCCAAACAGCGAGCATCGGCGTCCGCTCCTTTTCTGGAACACCTAGCTCCTTACGGCGGGATCGCACTCCGACAATCAAATCGAGGATGCGTTCCATGCCATTTTTAGTTTTCGTGTCGAACGCTTCGTTACAAGCTTGCGGGTACCTGGTCATCGCAATCGACTTCGCCGGTGGATTGCCGTCATACACCGCATGCCAGAGCTCTTCTGTCAGGAACGGCATAAACGGCGACAGCAACCGCAGCGCGGCCTCGAACACCGAGACCAGAGTTGTGAGTGCGGCGCGCGTACCTTTGTACTCGGCGAGCAATTCACCGGTTGGCGCGTTGAGCAGACCCTCTCCGAAATCGAGGCGCAGCTTCACAATCTCCAGGTACCAGTCGCAGAAGCTGCCCCAGAAGAATTGGTAAATAACGTTTGCTGCCTCGTCGAATCGGTAGTTCTCAAGCAGTTCATTTACCTTGGCCGCAGTTGCGTGCAACTCGGCTGCAATCCAGCGCGCTTCAAGCGGTGCATCGGCAGCAATCGTTGGCATCCCGCCGAGCGCAGCCCGATCAACCTTGATCCCCACCTCCGCCGCCCGATCCACATTCATGAAAATGAATCGCGCGGCGTTCCATATCTTGTTCGCAAATGCTCGATATCCCTCGGTACGCGCCACGTTGAACGCGATATCCGTGCCCGGCGAGGCCATCGAGGCCA
>JASHVU010000426.1 GCA_030044455.1 Acidobacteriaceae bacterium
ATATGCTGCCGGCGAGCCCTCAGCTGTTCGGCCTCATTCGCCAGTCCCAATTGGTCTGCGAGTGCGATTGCGTCGTCGATGTAATCCTTGGCGTCGCGATAGCAGCTATTCACGTCGTGCTGCGAGTGCGCCTCGTACATATCGTCGTAGGCCTTCTCAGCCATAGCAACGAGCCGTTTCATGGCAGCAAGTTTTTGCTCGCGCTCGCTCTCTTCCATTGCGCTCGCCTACTTCGTCACTTCGGCCGTCTGCTTTTGTTTGGGGACGACCGGGAAGTAGCCGGTGCGGGTGCGGACGGTGAGCTTGCCCATGCCTTTGGTCTCGGCCGTGACCTCGATGCGGCGGAAGCCGGGAACCGAAGTGGGCTTGGTGGAGTGGTAGCCCAGCGTGTACTGGCTGCGGATATCGCGCGCCACTTCGGCCGCAATCTGGTCCACTTCTTCAATGGACTTGGGGAAGAAGGCCATGCCGCCGGTCTCGCCGGACAGGAGTTCAAGCGAACGGCGTGCGTGGCGAACCTTGGCGCGGGTCATCTCGTCGCCAAAGAGCAGGCCGATGGTGTAGATGACCGGGCCGGAGAGTTCCTGCACGCGGTGGATGGTCTGTTCGAGGTTCAGCGTGGATGCGTTGTCGTCGCCGTCGGTGATGAGCACCAGCACCTGCTTGGGCCGCTTGCCCTGTTCGACGAGATGGTCGGCAGAGGCCACGACCGCGTCGTACAGAGCCGTGCCGCCGCGCGAATCGATGTGCGAGAGGCCGTCGCGCAGCTTGTTGATGTCGGCGGTAAAGTCGCAGTCGATGAAGGCTTCGTCGGAGAAGTTGACCACAAAGGCCTCGTCACTGGGGTTCGAGGCAGTAATGAGGTCGAGCGCGCTTTTGTTCACCGAGGGCCGCTTGCGGTACATCGAGCCAGAGTTGTCGATCACCAGGCCGATGGAGACCGGCAGATCGGTGTGCTGAAAGCTGAGCAGCGATTGTTTGACGCCGTCTTCGTAAACCTGGAAATCGTCTTTGGTGAGGGTTTGTACGATCTGCGAGCCGTTGAGGACGGTGGCATTAAGCACCACCTCTTCCACGTCGGTGACTATCCGGTAACCAGGGCCTTCCTTGTTGACCGGGCCGGTCGCGGGCGCGGCGACGGTGCCTTCGGGGGCGCGCACGGGGTCGCGGTCCACGGCCAGCGGAACGGTTTGAGCGGGTACAGCCTGGGAGGCAGGCGTCGTTGCGATCACGGCCGGCGCGGCAGGTTGTTGCGCGGCCGCGGCGAGTGCGGCTCCGGCCACGAGAACCGCCAGGATGATGTTATTGCGAAGGCGCATAGTAGCCGGATCGAGCATAAACCGATAATAGAGGCAGCCCCGGAGGCGGATTTACCTTCACTTTCACTTTACGCCACTTGCCGTCGTGGTTCAGGTCGCCGGGCACGTAACCGATCACATACTGGTGACGCAGCAGCGCGGAGATGGTTTCGGCCGCCGAGCCCCATTCGCCATCATTATCCGCGCGGATGAGGCGTCCACCGCTGTCCAAGCTGATGTTCGCGAGGAACTGCGGCCCGAGACGATCCTCGATAAGGGGCACAAAGCGGTCAAAGACACCGATCGAGTCAATCTGCACATCCGATTTTCGAACCGCGGCGCGCACGTCGCCTTCGGAGTGGAGCGAGCGGTTATCGCCGCCGTCAGAAATCACCAGCAGCACCTTGCGCTCGTAGTGCGCACTCTTCATTTTCTCAAGGCCAAAGAGTATGGCGTCGAGCAGCGCGGTACGATGACCGGCTTGAGCGTGGGCCAGGCCAGTTTCGATCTCGGCCTCAGAGCTGGTGAAGCCCGCGATCAGTTCCGGTTGCTCCTTGAACCCCACCAGCAAGAACTCATCCTGTGGATTGGAAGTCTTCATCAATTGCAGGATGGCATAGCGCGCGCCGGCCAATTTGGAACCCATCGAGCCTGACAGGTCGAGAACGATGCCAATGGAAGCTGGCGTATCCTCTCCGTCCACCGTTCTGATCTGCTGGTCCTTGCCGTTGTCGATCATCAAAAAGTTGTCCTGC
Source organism: Acidobacteriaceae bacterium (assembly GCA_030044455.1). Classification (GTDB taxonomy): domain Bacteria; phylum Acidobacteriota; class Terriglobia; order Terriglobales; family Acidobacteriaceae; genus Telmatobacter. Next base: position 2,054 of record JASHVU010000426.1, read on the forward strand.
GTGAGTCCCGTCGCCGGATGATCGTCGTGGTCGGTCACGGTGACCGGAATGCGCACATTGAAACCGGGTGGTTGTTGCGCAGGCAACAGCAACGTGGTCCCAGCCAAAATTGCTGTCAATGTCGTTCTATTGCAAAGGCGCATAGTAGCCGGAACGAGCATAGACCGATAGCGGAGGCAATCCCGGAGGCGGATTGACTCTCACCTTCACCCTGCGCCACTTGCCATCGTGAGCCAGATCCTTCGGTTTGTAGCCAATGACGTACTGGTTGCGCAGCTCATTTGAGATCTTCTCGGCAATGTCGCTCATTTCGTCGACGTCGTCGACGCGGAACAGCCGCCCGCCGGTTGAGTCGCTGAGATCTTCAAGAAGCTGCGGCCCGGTGCGTTCCTCCGGAGTGGGCGCATAGGCGTCAAAGATGCCGATCGAGTAAATCTCCACATCGGACTCACGCACCTCGGCACGGACCTCACCTTCGGTATAGCGGGATCGGTTGTCGCCCCCGTCAGAAACCACCAGCAGAGCCTTGCGCTCGTGGTGCGCGTCTTTCATCTTCTCAACGCCGTAGTAGATGGCGTCGAGCAGAGCGGTGCGGTGGCCAGCGTGCACCATGGCCAGGCGGGCCTGGATGTCGTCGACAGAGCTGGTGAAGTCCTCAATCAGCTCAGGCCGGTCGTTGAAGCCGATGACGAAGAACTCGTCCTGGGGGTTGGCTGTTTTGATGAACTGCAGGATGGCATCCTTAGCGCGAATGAGCTTGGAAGTCATCGAGCCAGAGAGGTCGAAGATGATGCCGATCGAAACCGGGGCGTCCTCGCATGCAAAGCTTTCGATCCTCTGCTCGCCGTTGTTCTCGTAAATCTGGAAGTCCTCTTTTTCAAGGCCGGTAACCAGCCGGTTCATGGGGTCGGTGATGGTTACCGGAACCAGCACCAAGTTCACATCCATGCGGATGAACGAACCAGGGTGGATTTTGAGGGACTTCACGCCTTCTTCGGGCGGGGCCTCAGCCCCAGCAGGCTCGGTTCCCTGGGTTGCAGTTGTGGAGGGCGGCTGCACATGCACCTTGTTCAACTGGTCGTCCTGCGCACGAGCCTGGACCAGGAAGAACAACGCAATCAACAGAGATAACCACGCCTGGTGGCGGAACACTTTTCGTTGGCCGCCCCCAATTTGACGTTCTCGGAACTGGGGAGGGATCGTCATCGAAATGCACTCTGGGGTTGGAGGCGATAGTAACACGATTTGCACACCTCCTGCGCAATCAATATGGGACCAGTGACAATGGAATGACGTTATATGAGCGATCTGGATAGCAGCGAGCGCTGGGATACAATCGAAGCAGAGCGCTCCGGCAATCTGAATTGATACGAAATTCAGTCGCCTGGGCTCAGAACTCCAACCGTTTCAACGCGGAGCACGACCTTCCTCATGGCTCGCATTTATCCTTTTCGCGCCTGGCATTACAATCCTTCTGCGGTACGGCTGGATGACGTGGTCACCCAGCCGTACGACAAGATCACCCCTGCCATGCAGCAGGGATACTACCAACGCAGCCCCTACAACCTGGTCCGCATCATCCTGGGCCTGCCTGAACTCTTCGATGCCGAACGTGGCGAGAGCGTCTACACCCGGGCAGCGCGGGACTTCAAGGCCTGGCGGGAGCAAGGCGTCCTTACCCAGGAAAAGGAACCCTGTGTCTTCGCCTACTCGCAGCGTTTCAAGGTGCCGGACTCGGACGAAGTGAAGGAGAGACGCGGCTTTATCGCGCTCGGCAAGCTGCACGACTACTCCGAGGGAGTGGTTTTTCGCCACGAGCAGACGCTTTCAAAGCCCAAGAGCGATCGGCTGAATCTGCTCAAGGCCACGCGCGCTCATTTTGGGCAGATTTTCATGCTCTATAGTGACCCAGGCGGCACGGTTGAGGGGATACTGTACGACGGAGCGAGTGCAGCAGACGCCGAATTGACGGATGAATACGGCGTGCTGCACCGGATATGGCGTATCGCCGACCCGGCGGCCATCAACATGTTGACTACCGCCATGGCCGACAAAAAGCTGATTATCGCCGACGGCCATCATCGCTACGAGACGGCTCTGAACTACTCAAAAGAGCATGCCGGAGAACACGCGGGCAAGCACGCGACCGAGGGCGCTCCCAAGCCTGAGTACTCGGCCAACCATCTGCCCCAGCCAGTCTACTGTGAAGCTGCGGCGATGATGACGTTCGTAAACATGGATTCGGACGGGCTGGTGATTCTTCCCACCCACCGGGTGGTGCACAGCCTCGAGAATTTCGATCCGACTGCGTTTTGCGCTGCGGCGCAAGAGTACTTCACTGTTGACCCACTGCCGGAGGGTGAAGCTTCAAACCTGATTGAGAAGCTGAAGGCGGAGAGCGGAACAGCGTTCATCGCAGTCACGCGCGGCGGAGATTTCCTGCTCCGCCCGAAACCGGACAAAGTTGCCGCCGCGCTCGTCCGGGTGCCCGAACGTCAGCGGCAGCTCGACCTCACCCAGCTGCATTCGATCATTCTGGACCTGTTGCTGGGCCTGGATGCCGAGAAGGTGCGCGAACAAACCAACCTGCGTTACTTGCGGAATGCCGGTGAGGCCGTCGATCAGGTGCGGCGCGGCGAGGCCGATGTTACTTTTCTGACCAACCCCGTTACCATGGAGCAGCTGCGCGAAGTTGCCTTTGCCGGCGACGTTATGCCCCAGAAATCGACCGATTTCTATCCCAAGCTGCTCAGCGGCCTGACGATTTATGCGCTGGAGTGAGCGGCCCGTAATGTGTATGGAAGACGGCGACGGACGAAGATCGCGGGCGATGGGATTGATCTGCCTGGGAATGGCGTGGATGGCAGCGTCGGCGCAGACCCCGCCGGTTCAGGTCCCAACAGTACAGGCTCCGCGTTACACGGTGGTTGTTGACGCGGCTCACGGCGGAGACGACACCGGCGGCCATAGCGGAACCCAAAGCGGTTCACAAAACGGAAGCTGGATGGAAAAGGACACGACGCTGGCCTTGAGCGTACGCCTGCGCTCGCTGCTGGCGGCGCGCGGAATCGCGGTTGTAACAACCCGAGAGACGGATACAAATGTTGACCGTGTGCGCCGCGACGAACTGGCGAACCACGCCAAGGCACAGGCGTGCATCATTTTGCACGCGTCTCTGAGCGGCACGGGAGTGCACCTGTTCATTTCGTCTCTGGCGCCCGCGCAGCCGGCAAGGATTGAGCCCTGGTCGACCGCGCAGGCTCCATGGATCAATCGCAGCCTGGGCTTGGCGGGGGCATTGAATTCTGCAATGCAGCACGCCGGTTTAAGTGTGACGCTGGGCCGCACCGCATTGCCGGTTGTGGATAGCATGGCATGCCCGGCGGTTGCGATTGAGATGAGCCCCAAAGGCGCTTCCGGCGGGTCGGACCACTCTCCGATCGACAGCCTGAACGATACGGATTACCAGGCGCGAATCGCAGAGGCAGTTGCCGCGGCAATTGTTGAGTGGCGATCGGCGGGATCGGATACGGGTGCCGGGCAGCCATGATTCCCCGCTATCAGACCGTGCTTTTCATTCTTTTGCTGGCGGCTTCGGTCATCATGACGGTGTTGTTATGGCGGCAACTCGACCGCGCCCACCAACGTATGCTTGAGGGGCAAAGTTCGGCGCCCACGCAGGCCCCGCAGGTGGCTGCGGCCGAATCAGCAACCCTTATGGTGGCCAGCGATTCCGACGGCTCGCTTCAGCCGCGCGTCCTGTCGTTGCCGCTGCCCTCGCTCGAAGCCAATCCTGGAGCAAGAGCGCGGGCCATTCTCGGCAGGTTGCTCGATCTTTATGCAGCTTCGGATGCCGCCCATCCCGTTCCCGGCGGCGCCGCATCGATTGAGCAGGTGTTCCTGCTGCCCGAGCTGGCCGACGATTCCAGTTCTGGGATTGAGAACAAGAAAGCCGGGCAGAATGGCCCCCAGCTCGCGGTGGTGAACTTCGCCAGTTCGTTTGCTGCCAACCACCCCTCGGGCATCGAGACGGAGACGCTTACCGTGCTCTCAATCTGCGCCACACTGCAAGCAAACTTTCCGCGGATTGCCTCGGTACGATTCCTGGTGGATGGAAAGCAGATTGACACGCTTGCCGGCCACGCCGACCTGACGCGAACTTATCTTACTTCGCAGGCCGTTCCCACCGAGGTGGTAACGCCGTGAAGACATCGAATCATTCCAGCACTCCCATGATTGGCGTTTTCGACTCGGGTTTCGGCGGGCTCACAGTTTTGCGCGCGCTGATTGAGAGGCTGCCGCGAGCGAATTTTGCTTTTGTGGGCGATACGGCACGGCTGCCCTACGGCTCCAAGTCACGCCGGACCATCGCACGCTATGCCGCACAAAGCGCGCAGTTCCTGGTGCGCGAGCAAGGTGCTGAGTACCTGGTGATCGCCTGCAACACCGCCAGCGCGCTTGCCCTCGATGCCATTCAGGAGGCGGTTCCGGTGCCGGTGCTGGGGGTGATCGAACCAGGCGCGACGGCTGCGCGGCAAGCATCGAAGACCAACGACGTGCTGGTGATTGCCACCAACGCAACCGTGCAGAGCGAGGCATACACTGCCGCGTGCCAAGCGCAGGGCTTGCGCGCTCTCGAGAAAGCCTGCCCGCTGCTGGTGCCTCTGGTTGAAGAGGGCTGGACCGACCATCCGGTAACGGAGGAAGTAATCGACATCTACCTGAACGAACTGCGCGCCGAGGCGTGGGCGCGCGGCCTCAATCCCGACACGCTGGTCCTGGGATGCACGCACTATCCGCTGCTGCGACCGCTCATTGAGCGCGCGGTGCGGCCGGGCGTGAAGGTGATCGACTCGGCCGAAGCTACGGCACAGGTCGCCGCACAAATCTTCAACGGGCGGGTCACGGGGCCAGTCCCGGCGACCGAACAAACAGAACAAACAGAGATTCGCTGTTTCGCGACCGACTCGGTGGAGAAGTTCGAACGGTTGGGTTCGCGCTTTCTTGGCCGGCCGGTGGGCAAGGTCGAGCTGCTCGACTTGGGCGGCTGATATCCTAGTAGGCGCGGCTCCGCCGTTCACTTTCTTGACCGAACCGGCCGTCTCAATTCATTGGAGCCGGCCGAAAGACTTCCCTGGGGGCTGAAACCCCAATGTTTATGCGGCCTTTGCGGCACGTCTCAAGTTGTGCCCTTTCAAAACTGAGTTCATGCAGGTAGTTTCAAGTCTCCGGAGGAGCTTACAACGAATGATCGATCTCACCGGCAAAACGGCCGTGGTCTTTGGCCTCGCCAACAAGCGTTCCATCGCATGGGGCATCGCCCAGAAACTGCATCAGGCCGGCGCGACGCTCGCCATCTGTTACCAGAACGAACGCATGAAGGCCGAGGCCGAAGACCTGATCAACGAGCTGCCCGGCGCATCGGGCTTCCAGTGCGACGTATCGAGCGACGCTGAGATCGAATCGCTTTTCACGGCGCTTAGGGAGAAGTACGGCACACTCTCGATACTGGTCCACGCCGTGGCCTTCGCGCCTGCCGAGGACCTGAGGGGCGAGTTCATCAACACCAGCCGCGAGGGTTTTCGCATCGCCCACGAGGTGAGTGTCTACTCGCTCATCGCAGTAAGCCGCGCCGCTATGCCGCTGATGACCGAGGGCGGCAGCATTATGACGCTGACTTACTTTGCCGCCGAAAAGGTTGTACCCAACTACAACGTGATGGCGCTGGCCAAGGCATCGCTGGAATCGACCGTGCGTTATCTTGCGTGGAACCTCGGACCGAAAAACATTCGCGTGAACGCCATCTCTGCCGGGCCCATCAAGACGCTGGCCGCGCGCGGCATCGGCGCGCTGGGCGACATGCTGAAGGCCGCGGCCGATCGCGCTCCGCTGAAGCGCAACGTGGATCAGCTTGAAGTGGGCGGAGTGGCGCTGTTTCTGGCCAGCGATTTATCCAGCGCGGTCACCGGTGAAACCATCTACGTGGATTGCGGATATAACATCATGGGGTTCTGAGGACTGGCTGGTCTCCCCGGTCCCCAAGGGCGAGGGACCGGGGGCACCCGGCATTCCTTGCTCTCTTGCTCCCTCGTTCCCTGGTTCCCTGGTTCCCTGCTTCTCAATACACTCCGTGGTAATTCGGATACGCGGGGTGCTCGGGGGTTGGCGGCGGCGGATTCGTCTTCAGTTCATCGAGCGCGAGCGAGACCGCTTTCTCAAGCTGTGGATCGTGGCCCTCGCTCACCAGCTTGGGGTCCTGCTCCACAACGTAGTCGGGATCGACGCCGTGATTCTCCACGTCCCACTCGCCCTTGGGCGAGAAAAACGCAACGCTGGGCGAAGTCACCCGTCCGCCATCCATCAGCACCGGGATGGGCCCGATGCCGACCAGCCCGCCCCAGGTGCGCTTGCCCACCAGCGGCCCGAGTTTGGCCTCTCTGAAGAGCCACGGCAGAGCGTCGCC
>JASHVU010000427.1 GCA_030044455.1 Acidobacteriaceae bacterium
TGCCCGGAGACTAGACAAATATGGATCGCCGTCAATTCGTTGAATCGTTCAGCGCGGTATGCCTGTCGGCGCAGATTAGCGCCCGGCTCAATGCCATGGTCCTCAACTCGGCACTTCTCGCGGAGCCATCGGTCCCGGCGAGCGAAGAACAGAGGCCGATTCTTCCCATTCCTGCGAAGGTTCGGGGGCTTCAGAAACCGGAAGTGAGTCTCAATGGGCTCTGGCGCACGGCCCCGATGCCGCGCGCGGAGTTCTGGAAGCCCAATCTCGACGTTTCGCAGTGGTCGCACGTCGATGTGCCGTGCGAATTCGTGATGCAGGGGATCACAATTGTGCCCGACGTTGAATACCCGTGCCGCAGGACTGTAGCGATTCCGGGGGAGTTTGCGGGCCATCGCATCTTCATTCGCTTTGACGGCATTTACTGTTACGCGCGGGTGTGGGTGAACGGCGTGCTCGTACGCGAGCATTCAGGTGGATTTACATCGTGGGATGCGGAAATTACGAAGACTGTGACGCCTGGCACCGATGCCGAGCTGGTGGTGGGCATCACCGACCGCAGCGACGATATATCCAAAGGTTCGTACTATGCGAAGCATTCGATTGCAGGGATCATCCGCGGCGTCAGATTATTCGCCGTTCCCATGATCTATCTCGACGACCTGGCCGTGAGTGCGTCATATGACCCGCAGCGAGGCGGTACGATTTCGCTGCATGCGTCTCTCAGCTCCAGTGCGGCTACTCATGCGACTCTGCGCCTGGTTCTACGCAATGCATCCGGAGATCCCGTAACACTGCAGCCGGCCGAAGAGCAGAAGCTGTCTGCGGCCGAGCCGCTCAAACAGGACCTGCAAGTGGCAACCGCCAAACCCTGGGATGGGGAACACCCGAATCTTTATTCTCTCGAGATTGCGGTGAATGTCGCCGGACAGACAATCGCAACTGTGGAACGAACGATCGGATTCCGCAGCGTCGAGCGCGCCGGCAACCAGCTGCTGGTAAACGGCCGGTCAGTGAAGCTGCACGGAGTCTGCCGGCATAGTATTCATCCGCTTTATGGCAGAGCCGTTCCCCCTGAGTTCGATGAGAAGGACGCGATCCTGCTTCGCGAAGCCAATGTGAACTTCGTGCGTACGTCGCATTATCCCCCGACCGAGACCTTTCTCGACGCCTGCGATCGCTACGGTATCTATGTCGAAGAGGAGACGGCGGTCTGCTGGAGCACGGAGAACTCGACGAATCCGGCACTCAAGGAGAATTACCTGCGACAGTTTCGTGAGATGATCGCGCGTGACCGTCATCATCCTTGTGTGCTCTTTTGGTCGCTTGCCAACGAAAGCACGTGGGGGGGGCAACATTGCCGCGGAGAGCGCTTACGCGAAACAGCAGGATCCAAGTCGGCCGACCATTTTCAGCTATCCCGAGACGGCGCCTTTGGCCACAGAGAGTTTCGACCTGTGGAGTAAGCACTATGCCGACGTGAAGTCGAGCCTGGCGAGCAGCCTATATCCGCTGCTCAACGACGAGTTCGCCCACATTTCCTGCTACAACCTGGACACGCTGCGTCGCGATCCCGGTGTGCGCAACTTCTGGGGCGAAAGTATCAGGCGATTTGCTGACAAGTTTCTGGACGAAGACGGCTGCCTGGGCGGCTCGATCTGGGCCGGGATCGATGAGGTGTTCCTGTTACCCGAGGGCGCAAACGGCTACGGCGAATGGGGAATCATCGACGGCTGGCGCCGCAGAAAGCCGGAGCACTGGCTGACCCGCAAAGCCTACTCGCCCGTCCGTTTCGACGAGAGCACTTCACTGCCCATGCCCGAGCCGGGCAGACCGCTGGTAATTTCGGTACGGAATGCGTTCAATCACACCAATTTCCGGGAGCTCGACATGCGATGGTCGTCCGGATCCGATTCGGGTGCAATCGATCCTCCCGACCTGGAGCCGCACACGCGCGGAGTCATCGAGATACCGCCTCGTAAGTGGGAACACGGAGACAAGCTTCAGTTGGAGTTCGGGGCCAAAGGTGCTGTGGTAGAGCGGGTTCAGCTTTGCGTAGGGACGCAGCCGCGAGCACAGAGAGCGCCCGCCAATGGCAGCGTCGCCGTTGAGGACCGAGCCGATGAGTACTTGGTGACCGGCGCCAACTTTTCCCTGACGCTGAGCAAGCTCACGGGATTGATCACCGAGGCGAAGTGCGATGGCGAGCCGGTCTTGCTGGGCGGGCCTTTTCTGGACGTTGGTCAGGGCGCCGTCACCTCGTGGCAGATGACGCGATCGGAGGTCCGGCACGAGAACAGCCGGGTGGTTGTTCTCACCGAGGGCGAGGGCAAAGCTGTAGAGGGAATCGATGGAATCCCGGTCGAATTCGAGATCGTGATCGACAGCGAAGGAGGAATCACGACGCGCTATCGTGCTGAGGTCCGCTCCGGGGACCATCCTATGCTTGGGGTTGCCTATCTGCTGCCGGATCTGTTCGACAGGCTGGCCTGGAGCCGGAAGGCGCCGTGGTCGCTTTATCCGGAGGATCACATCGGAAGAGCAGAGGGCGTCGGGCTGCGCAGCCCCTCTCATCCCGTTCCGGCCTATCGGCAGGAACCTGCTTGGCCGTGGTCGGAAGACATGACCAATTTCTTTCTGTGGGGAGAGTCAGACGCCGGCACACAAGCAACGAACGATTTCCGCTCTCTCAAGCCGAACATCTGGTGGGCCAGCCTGGGTGCGCGAGAGGGGAAGATTCAAGTTCGCGCAGAGGCCGACGCGGACGTTGCCGTGCGCGCCTCCCTGCACAATGACGTAGTCTGCTTCAGCCTCTATAACTACTGGTCCTATCCCGACTTGGTCTGGGGCAACTACACCGGCCCGGGGGCGCTTCCCGCCGGTACCACGCTGGAGTCGTATGTGTTACTCGGCCATCGACGGGACTATAACTCCTGAAGCACCCTTAAGGAATCTCTGATCAAGTACGGAAAGTCCGATCCAGTTGCCGTTTTGAAAGGGCACGGCTTCAGCCGTGTCGAAAAGGCAGGC
>JASHVU010000038.1 GCA_030044455.1 Acidobacteriaceae bacterium
AGAGCAACCTCGTCGGGTGCCTTATAAGACAGACTGTGCACTTACCAGTCCGATGGATTGCATGAGCTTGAGGGCATTACTGGTTTGAACAACGCCCGGCTTGAGTTTAAAGTCAAATGCGAGTTCTCCATCCTCCAGGTGATCTTCGAAATGGAAATTCCTGGCGCTGCCATTCATGCTTTCCGGAATTTGGGCAAGCGCCAGGTCGTGGGTCGTCACCAGGCCAATCGCCCCACGCTGCACCAGGGCTTCGACCACCAACTGTGTTCCTGCGAGGCGATCGTGTGAGTTCGTCCCCGAAAGCAATTCGTCGAGAAGGAATAGTACGGGAATCGGGCCTTCTGCCGCGTCTGAAATTAGCTTGAGACGCTTGATTTCGGCGTAGAATCGGGAAACTCCGCCCTGCAGGGAATCGAGCACGCAGATCGAAGCCCCAACCGCGAGCCGCGACATGCGCAGCCGCTTCGCTCGTATCGGCGCGCCACACTGCGCCAGAACTGCATTCACGCCGATTCCTCGAACAAAGGTGCTCTTCCCCGACATATTGGGTCCGCTGAGGACAATCAATTGCAGGCCGTCACACAGTTTCAGATCGTTCCGGACAGCCTTGCCAACGGGCAGGAGAGGATGCGCCAACCCCTCGGCTTCGAAACATGGGCACTCAGCATTGAACTCGGGCCACGTATCGCCGGGATGTTCAAATGCGTAGCCGGAGAGCGCCGCAATCGCTTCCATCTCCCCAACGGCGGCAAGCCAGTCGCGAATTGCAGGTCCGAATTCTCTCCGCCACGATTCGACCTTGAACATCCATTGCGGGGTATAGATGAGAAAGCGATCCAAGCCGAACCAGGTAAGGAGCCGGTTCCTCCGCTGCTCCAGGTAACGCACAATCCGGTCCAGCCCGCCCAATGCGGCTGAAGGAGCGATCCCGCCGACCTGGAGCGCCGACTGAAGATGTACGAGCTTGGGCGACTCAAATTGTTCTTGTTCGAGAACCTTCAAAACCTCTATAAGCAGGTCAAGGTCTCCTGTAGCGGTTTCAACGGCCACGACGGAAGTTGCCAGCCGCTTCATGATGCGCGAATCTACGACCAGATTGCATGCCGAAAGCAGCAGCACCGGGGTGTAGGAATTGCGCAGAAACCCATAGATGAGCGACGCAATCCAAAGAATTGCAAGGGAAGCCGTCAACAACGGCAACCATGGGGAGCCGAACGACGGTTCGCTTTCTCCCCAAACTGCCAGCGAATCCGGACTCAGGCCCAGGCGGATTCTGTTTCCGGCAGTGAACAGCCTCTCCCGGAACCCGAGACGCGTTCTCAGTTCCTGCGCGGCGCTCTGACGGGCACGAATTTCATCCGGTGGCGCCGGTTCCAGCAGCCAATGGGCCAGTGTCTCCTCTCCCGCACGCGTGCGGAAGGTGCAAAGCAGTTCGAAGACGGAACCCTTTCCGAACAGGTCCAAGTCACGCGCATATGGATGGGTGGCATCCAAAAAGCGATCGCCACTTTCCCCCATTCCGGCCCAGCGGTCTTCCAGCCTTGCCAATCCGCATTCGTAGTGAGTGACAATGGTCTTGATATCCCGAATCTTCTTGAACACTTTCTCGTGCATGATCGCGAGCACGATAAAAGCGGCAAGGGCAACGAACAGCGGCCAAATCCCGTGAAGCCTATAGAGAAACCAGACCATGAAAAACGCCATCAGGAGCCCGAGAGTGAGCTTGCCATAACCGAGATACCAGTCCCATTTCTGGTGGACTTTGAGCCGATCTCGATTCTGTTGCAACAATCGTTTATAGGCTGCCTGGGGAGACTCAACCGTCGGATTATTCAGGGCTTCATCCATTCTCGGCATCCGGCCGCTTCGGAGAAGTCCATGATACGCCTTCCAAACTTCCTCCCAGGCCCAGGGAGATTGCTCGAAGATGGTTCGTTCTCCGTGGTTTTCAAGGGCTCCTCGCGAGTAGTCGTCAACCTGGAAATCGCTCTTGAGCCAGGTGATCAGGGGCAGCAGTTTGAGAGTGTTCCGAAACGGTTCCAAGTGTGAATCTGAGCTTCGTGGAGGAACGCTTCAGAACCTCGCCGGTCGCGGCGGCAACCTTCGCACAAGGCGACCGCTTTCTCGTAACTGGGACAACTCATATAGCCGGGGCGTCCGGCTTGTTAAAATCCTCTGTCGGCGCTGGTGAGGTTTAGGTGGGAGCTGAACAAGGAGAAGCAATGGGCCTGCATACGAAGTCTGGTCAGAATGAGTTAAACCGGCGGGAGTTTTTGCGTCTTGCCCTGGCGGCATCAGCGGCGCTGGCCGCCTCAGGCCGCGCGTACTCGCAGGAAAAATCCGTTCCCGTATCACTTGCTCACGCCGCGTTGCAGCAATTGCCGCCCGGAGCGGTGGAACCCGATGGCTGGCTGCGCGGCTGGCTCGAAAAACAGGCTGCAGAACTGGGGTCGCAGCTTCCTCAGGTTTCATGGCCATTCACCGACGCGTACTGGTCAGGCGAGGAAAACGTGGAGGGTGTGCCTCCCGGGACCACCGATGCCTGGTGGCCGTGGGAACAGAAGGCCTACTGGCTCGACGGGGCCACACGGCTTTCGATCGTCCTGAAGGATGAGCAGTTGATGACGCTGGTGCGGCAGTCGCTCGACTTCACGCTGAGCCATGCGCGCGACGACGGCTACCTGGGTCCGGAGAATTTCCGCGATCCGAAAGGCGACTTCCATCGTTGGCCGCAAAATGTGCTCTTCCGCGGCATGGCCGCACTGGCCGATGCGCGCTCCATACCGGGCTCACCTGAAACGGCTGACGTGGCCGAGGCATTGCGGCGCCATTTTCTGGGCGACACGGCCGACTACGGTTCGCCTACGCGCAACGTGACCAACGTTGAAGGCATGATCTGGTGTTATGGAAAGACCGGAGATGCGCGCCTGCTGGAGAAGGCGGAAGATGCATGGAAGAAGTACCAGGCCACGGTAGCGGACGATCCTGGTCACGGCGATCTGGGAGCCATGCGCGTGTTTGCCGCCACGCCCATCAACGCCCATGGCTGCACTTACGCCGAAACCATGAAGCTGCCGGCAATTCTCTACCTTGCCACAGGCAAGCCCGAATACCTTGCATTTGCGATGGCCGCCGAGCGCCGCATCTTCGATCACCACATGCTGGTGGACGGAATACCTTCGACTACCGAGTGGTACCGCACGGTCACCTCTCTCGATTCGCACGAGACCTGCGACATCAGCGACCACACATGGTCGTGGGGCTATATGCTGATGGCCACCGGCGATGCGGTGTGGGCGGATCGCGTGGAGCGCGCCTGTTTCAATGCCGCACCTGGCGCCATCAGGAACGACTGGAAGGGACTGCAGTACTTCAGTTGCCCCAACCAGTTTCTAGCCACGCTGAATTCAGACCACAACGTGATGTCGCACGGCGGCAGGATGATGGCCTACCAGCCGAATCCGGGTCAGCGCACCGCCTGCTGCGGAGGCAACGTGCACCGTGTGCTGCCCAACTTTGCCATTCGCATGTGGATGAAGACGCCTGACAACGGACTTGCCGCGGTTCTCTACGGACCTTCGCGAGTCGAGGCTGCGGTGGGGGCAGACAATCAGCCAATCTCGATCGTCCAATCGACGCACTATCCCTTTGAAGAGGAGATTCGCCTGAGCGTTGAAACCGAGAGGCCCGTGGCGTTTCCGCTGCTGCTGCGTGCTCCCGGCTGGTGCGCACAGCCGCGCGTGACTCTCAACGGCGCGGAAGTGAAAGTTGCCCGCAATGCCGACGGTTTTCTGCGCATCGAGCGCACCTTCAAGTCGGGCGACCGAATCACGCTCACGCTACCTATGCAGGCACGCGTGACCGACTGGCCGCAGGAAGGCGTGGCCGTGGAGCACGGCCCGCTGGTTTATACGCTTCCCATCCAGGCGAACTGGACCACAAAAGTGGAACCCAAGTACACCACATCCGACTTTCCAAGCTGGGAGGCGACACCCGCGAGCCCGTGGAGCTACGGACTGGATCTCGATCCGGCCAATCCGGAGAAAAGTGTCGAATTCCATCGCAAGCCGCTCGCGGAGAACGAGGCTCTGGATCCATGGGTTGAGCCACCGACATCCATCACCGTTCCCGCGCGGCTGATTGCGGGTTGGGATCTGCAGCCAAACCCCGACGACCCGAACCAGAAGTTTACGTCTCCGTTGCCCGATGTTTCGGCGCGGAAGACCGCGGGGCCGGCAACGAAGATCACGCTGGTTCCCTATGGGGCGACGGAGTTGCGGTTGACGATTTTTCCGACGCTGCGCACATGAGGGTGCGGGATGGCTATTTTGCGGGGGTTGGCTTGGCCGAGGTCTTCATCGCGGCTCTCAACTGCGCTTCATCCTGATCGCTCCAATAGCCGCAATCCAGCTGGAAGAATACCGATGTGTAGGGAATGGTGAGCGGCGTCTTGATGATGAGCACCGTGAAGGTTTTGCCAGCTTCATCGAGCTTCTGGATGATCTGCTCGTGGAGGAGCTTGTGGGTCTCCTGCGAGGCCAGCAGCGTGGCGAGTGCTTCTCGATAGGCGGTGACGCCGTTGGCCTCTTTTTCTGGTACATAGTTCAACTCCGAGTCGGTATAGATAATCGGCCTGACGTGCTTTGCCTTCGAGAGATCCGTGAGAACCTCCTCGACCACCGCAAGCTGATTGGCGTCAACCGTGATGGTTTCGATTCCCGGCGAAGTTTGCAACGGGTAGGCGGAATCGGCGACCACAATCCAATTGCGGTGGCCAAACAATGAGATGTCTTGCTCGAGCTTCTGTTTCCAATCGCCGGCAGCCATGGCGCTGGCGCTGAAGGTCATCAAAAGGACGAGCAGGACGGTTGCTTTTCTCATTTTGTAGTCCAATCTGGCCGGCGGCGGGGTCTGGCGATGGGCCGGCAGCGATTTCAGGGCAATACCAGAGTACATACATCGCGCTTTGCGCGGCCAGAGAGTTTGGGGATTATGGGTTGACGAGCCAGCTTCGCCTACGGAGGACTCCAGATATGGGCCAACGGAATTCGATGCTGTACCATCGTTTACGTGAATGAGACGGCTCTTCCGCAGGGTCATCGGAGACTTGTACGCGGCCGTCAGAGACTCAGGATTCGCAAGCTATGAACGTTGACTCGCATCTTCGCTGGAATCCTCTGCGCACGGCCCCCAATCTGCTCACTCTTCTGCGCATCTGTCTTGCCCCGTTTCTGGTGGCCGCGATTCTTCAGGGCGAGTACCTGCTGAGCTTTGTGCTTTTTGTTGCGGCCGGGTTGACCGACGCTTTGGATGGATTTCTGGCGCGGATTCTGAAGCAGCGGTCGATGCTGGGGCATTATCTCGATCCCGTGGCAGACAAGCTGTTGCTGAGCACGCTGTTCCTGGTGCTGATGCACAAAGGGCTCATCCCGATAACTGTAACGGTGCTGGTGTTCGGGCGGGATGTGGGGATTCTGCTGGTGGCTGCGATCCTTTACATGGCGGTTGGCCGCAGGGAGTTTCACCCCAGCATGTTCGGCAAGGCGAATACGCTGGCGCAGATTGTTGCCGTGGCTGCCGTCCCGCTGCGCCAGTTGACGGCCGAAGCGTGGGTGGTGATCTTCAGGCAGGTGGCACTGGACCTGACGATGGTTCTGACCGTGGCGTCGGGATTGCACTACGCGTGGCAGGCTTCAAGACGCAGTTCCGCCCAGGTTGGGGGCGGCATCGGCGCGCGGCAACCCTGAAGGGATCCGGAAGGCGGAGCAAGGCGGAACTAAGAGTCGTCAGAGACGTCTTCGGTCTCGGCGGAGTCTTCGATTTCCATGTCGCGAAACTCTTCGGAATCAAAAACTTCGCCACATTCCAGGCACTCGACGAATTCTGTGTCTTCGTGGCGGGAAACGATTCGAACCCTGGGGTGTCTGCAGGCGGTAGCCATCGTTCTTTTATTCGAGTGGAAATAGCTTTCTTTGGCGGGATTGTAGCCCGTTTTTCCCGAATTGCGAAAGCATATTTTGTTGAATCTTCAGTCCGATACCGGGATGCCCGGGCGGCGGCACGATTTAGGGGGTAGATAGTTGAATCTCGGACAGAAACGGTCGTATACTTAAAACGGACCGATCCAGTCGGATATTTCATGCTGAAACTGACGAAAAAGGCGGATTACGGGCTGATGGCTCTGAAGTATCTGGCAGAGCATCCTGAGACGCCTGCGTTGAGCGCCAAGGATGTGGCGGACGCGTATGGGATTCCGGCCCAACTGCTGGCCAAGATTCTGCAGAGACTGACCAAGACCGGCCTTTTGCGTTCGCATGCGGGAATGAATGGCGGCTACGAATTGGCGCGGGATGCGCGGCAGATTTCGGCCTACGAGGTGATTCACGCCATTGACGGCCCATTCTTTATCACTTCGTGCACCAAGGGCGCCAAGGGTTGTGACCTGACCCCGAGCTGCACCATCAAAGAGCCGTTGGCGCGAGTCAACGACACAATTGCGGGAGTGCTGAAGAGCATCAGCATTCAGGACCTGGCAGAACACGTACAGCCTTCCGGTAGACCGCGCGAGGCGCAAGGGCTGGTGGCGTTGACGCTATAGAAACGGAGCTAGCGGCGCTTGCGGAGTTAGCGTTGCTAGTCATGAATTCAGAAGCCAAGTCTAACTCCGCTAACACCGCTAGCTCCGCTAGCACCGCTGAGGAGACGATGAGCACAGTTATCAGCCAAGTTGAAGTTCCGGCGGGTGTGAATCTGCCCATATATATGGATAATCACGCCACCAGCCCTATTGACCCCAGGGTGCTGGAGGCGATGATGCCTTATTTCACCTCCAAGTTTGGAAATGCGGCGAGCCGCAACCACTCGTTTGGATGGGAAGCCGAGCAGGCCGTTGAAACGGCCCGCGAGCAGATTGCCAAGCTGATCGGCGCCAGCGCCAAGGAGATCATCTTTACTTCCGGCGCGACGGAGAGCGACAACCTGGCCATCAAGGGCATTGCGGAGATGTATCGCGAGCGGGGCAACCACATCATTACCCAGGTGACCGAGCACAAGGCGGTACTGGACACCTGCAAACGGCTTGAGAAGTACGGTTACCGCGTGACCTATCTACCGGTAAAGGCCGATGGGTTGATCGATCTTGAAGATTTGCAGCGGGCGATGGACGACAAGACCATTCTTGTAACCATTATGGCGGCGAACAACGAGATTGGTGTGCTGCAGCCCATCCGCGAGATTGGCAAGCTATGCCACGAGAAGGGCATTATCTTCCACACCGATGCGGTGCAGATTATCGGCAAGGTTCCGTTCAACGTGATCGCCGACAACGTGGACGTGGCGTCAATTTCGGGTCACAAGGTTTACGGACCGAAGGGTGTGGGTGCGCTGTACGTGCGGCGCCGGAACCCGCGCGTGCAAATCGCCGCGCAAATCGATGGCGGCGGCCACGAGCGGGGCATGAGGTCGGGCACGTTGAATGTTCCGGGCATTGTGGGCCTTGGCAAGGCCTGCGAGATTGCGTTCGAGGAGATGGATTCAGAGGCGGCATATCTGCGCGGGCTGCGCGACCGGCTGAAGCAGAAGCTCGAGTCAGAACTCGACTACATTCACGTGAACGGATCGATGGAGCACCGGCTGCCCGGGAACCTGAACATGAGCTTTGTGTATGTTGAGGGCGAAAGCCTGCTGATGGGCATTAACGATGTGGCCGTTTCAAGCGGCTCGGCGTGCACTTCAGCAACGCTCGAACCCAGCTACGTGCTGAAAGCACTGGGCCTGGGCGACGATGTGGCGCACAGCTCGATTCGCTTCGGGTTGGGGCGATTCAATACGCAAGCTGAAGTGGATTACGTTGCGGCAAAGGTGATTGACATTGTGAAAAAGCTGCGCCAGCTTTCGCCGCTGTATGAGATGGTGCTGGAAGGCATTGATTTGACGAAGATTGAGTGGCAGGCGCACTAACAGAGACAGCTTCTAGCCTCTAGCTACCAGCTGCTAGCTCGCGCATCAAATGAGAGGGCGGCACAAAAAAGCTAGAAGCTAGCGGCTA
>JASHVU010000428.1 GCA_030044455.1 Acidobacteriaceae bacterium
ATCGTGAGTACCCTCAGAAATTCATTGGCGCATTTTTTGATTTGGCTAACTGCCATAGCTCTTTTCGCTGCCATTCCGGCAAACGCACTTGATTCAGCTTCCATTTGCAATCCTCGCGATTATGGGGCGAAAGGCGATGGACTGTCCAAGGATACGGTTGCCATTCAGGCCGCGATCGATGCGTGCGAAAACAAAGGCGGGGGCACCGTTTGGCTGACACCGGGGACCTACTTAAGCGCTCCCATTGCGTTAAAGAGCAACATCACGCTCGAACTCAACAAGGGCGCCACGCTGCTCGGCTCAGCTGACCACGGCGACTACCCGCCGAAGAGCGAGTTTCGAGAGCCTGGATTGCAATCGCTGGTGAGCGCAACCAATGCCACGAATGTTGCGATTCGAGGAGAGGGAACCATCGACGGGGCGGGAGAATCCTGGTGGGAGATGGCGCGAAGCTTCAAGAACACGGGCGTCATGGGGTCGGACCATCCGCGGCCAAGACTCGTCGTCTTCGACCATTGCAGGCACGTTTTGGTGGAGGGAGTCACCATCCAGAATTCGCCAATGTGGCAGCTGGTTCCCTATTACTCAGATGATGTGGTGATTCGAAATATCAGGATTCTGGCGCCTCCCCACTCACCGAATACAGACGCTATCGATCCCTTCTCTTCATCCCATGTACAGATCGATCACGTAGTCGCTGACGTAGGCGACGACGATATTGCGATCAAGTCGGGTGCGATCGGTTCGCCCGGACCGGACGTGCCAAGCCAGGACATTTCCATTCGAGATTGCACATTTCTGCACGGGCACGGTCTGTCGATTGGGAGTGAAATTGCGGGGGGAGCCGGAAATATCCGTGCCGAGCACATTCACTTCAAGGGAACGGACAACGGCATACGAGTGAAGGCGAACCGGGACCGCGGCAACGATGTTGGACACCTGATTTTCCGAGACATCGATATGATCGACGTGAAAAACGCACTGATTATCAGCGAGTACTACCCGAAAATTCTGCCGCCCGACAAAGAACTGCCGCAGCCGATTACTCGGCTTACGCCGCATTTTCACGACATCACAATCGAGAATCTAACTGCAACGGGAAGCAACTCCGCCGGCGCGATCGCAGGGCTGCCTGAGGCGCCGATTGCCGGCGTGATGCTGCGCCATGTGAAGATCAGCGCGCGGACGGGACTTACGATCGGCTTTGCCCAGGTGTCAGGCCAGGACGTGACCGTGCAAGTTGAAGACGGAGCGTCGATCATGAAACAGGCCGGAGCCGTGGTTTCATTGCCCTGACCTGTCAGAAGCGAAAATCCTATGGCAACATTCCTAACCCATCGGCACGATGCGACGGCTATCCGTCGCATCCTAGAAAAACCGGAGCGAGGTGCCGTTCGTAGAGATTTGTCGTTACGTTTCTCGCAATGACCGATTCATTGGCGTCGAGCAGGTCAAGATAGCGGCGCCCCATTTTGGCAGCAACTTTGAAACCGACATGCAGCAATTGGCGCAGGTCGCTGTTGTAGGCTGCCGCTCCTCGCACGTGGCGCAATGCAGACGTGTACTGCTCTGACGACCACGAGCGAACCTCATCGGCAGACGGGAGTCTGGAAGGGTCGATGTCGATGACATTGGCATATGGCGCGCACAATTCGTCGCGGTGCGCGAGTGCTTGGCTGTAGATTTCCTTGGCCAGCTCCAGTCCGTCGCCTCCCGCCTCAGCCAGCCCGATCAACTCTTCCAGCCACGTCGTTCCTGCGGTCTTCAGATGCACCCCGGCATCGAACTTTTTCATGGCGGCGTGTATCGCCGGATAGATTGAGAACTTGTCGCTGCCAGAGTGAATGCTCAGCTTGAGATTCTCCGGAAGGCCGTATTGCCGGACGGCAAAGCCGATCGCCGCTATGTCTAGCGCCATCTCCCGCTCGAACTGCGCTACGTCGCCTTGATAATCGACGCCCTTGTTGAAACGGCCGCTGAATTTTGGAGCGATCGTCTGAATTGGAATGCCTTCATCACCAATGGCCGCCAGGATGATCAGCAGCTCGACAGGGGTCTGTGCGTTGTCGGTCTCATCCATCGATATTTCGGGGATGAAGTTTCCAACCCCCTTGGCGTCTTCGATTCGGCGATACACTTCGCCCGCTTTCTTCACGGCAAGCAGAAACTTCTGTGCGGATTGCTTGAGATGCTCTGGCGTCACATCGAAGGATTCGTCTGCCCCTTCCAAGCGGATGCGGCCGAGCAATTCGCTGTGCCGCTTTGCGAAACGATCGACCTCGGCCGGCGAGGCCGGTTGACCGATGAAGTCGGCGACGTCGATCGTGAAGAAATCGCACGAAGTGAAGAATCGATCGACCGTTTGCAATGTGATGTGATCGGCATCGCAAAAGTGCGGCAGATTCCAGGCCAGCTTCTTCACCGCATCATCGGCAGCTTGCCGCGTGGAGCAGGGCTCTGACCCAATAATTGCGTGTTCCCGGTTCGACTTGTTCCATACCGGAATCACCTCGACGCCGTGACTGAGGGCCTGGAGGCAAGCCTGTAACTGCGCACCCGCCTGATGCGCGAACCGGTCACCGGTCCCCAGAGAATACTTCGCGAGCCTTAAACGGCAATTTTCCATACTTTCTGCTATCGCAGGATCCGGTGTAGCCCCAATCACGCTTGCCTGATCTTCGTGGATTGGCAAAACGACCTCCGCCCCTCGCTGGTACCATATTGTGGTCTGACCACTAAAGCGGCCCGACAACAGTATATACATATGCTCTTGACATGTCAGGGCAGTTGAGCGAATTTTTTCTGGAGCCGGGAAAGGCCTTCGGTGTTAATCTCGTCTTGCCTTTCAAGTGAACATTGCAAGAAGGTGTCTATTATCTATGCCGCGGAAGAAAAACAATCTGCCGGATACACAGCGAACGATGCACGTCGTGAACCACATTCGCTCCCTGATTGAAGATGGCACACTGCAACCCGGCGACAAAATACCTCCAGAACGTGAATTTGCGCGTTTGCTGAAGATGAGCCGCGCCAGCGTGCGGGCCGGAATAGGCTACCTGGCGGCGATGGGAGTCATGAAGGTGCGGCATGGCGTGGGAACCTTTGTTTCCGATGGACCGGCAGAATTCAGCAACGCGTCGCTAGGTTTGATGGGCGCGCTTCATGGCTTTCAGTCGTGGCAAATGTTTGAAACGCGATTGATTCTTGAAAGCAATCTTGCCGCCCTGGCCGCGGAACGCGGAAAGGAAGAGCATCACGCGGCATTAGCAGAAGAAGTGGCTGAGATCTTTGCGTTCGTCGACAGTCCTGCCGACTTTCTGATCCACGATGTGATTTTCCATCGCATTGTTGCGCAGGCATCCGGCAATCCGATTCTGGCGGCGCTGATGGAAACCATCACCACGGCATTGTATGAATTTCGGCGCAAGACCGTGGAGCACTCGATCGATCTGCGCGAGTCCGCGGAGATGCATCGACGAATCTACCGTGCCATTCGGGCACGCGACCCGGTAGAGGCGCGCAAAATGATGGAGGAGCACCTCCGTCTTGCTCAAACGGCGCAGGGCAAGGAACGGTCCCGGGCGCGGAAATCGAGCAAAGCTCTCCTCAATCACAAGACAATCCAGGAAGCTCTCGGATCTTCAGCTTCTTGAACCGCGACTCGGCCCGTATTGGCCTCCAACTGTTGTCCGGCTCAAGCTGTATCTCTCCGTCTGGGTGAGTGCGCATATGGCAAACATCAAGGGGCTATTCTCGCCGCGGAGCGCCCCGCCGGCACCAGTGCGCTGCGCGGGCGACGACGCGGCAATCCCTGCCAGACAACTAAACCCCCTGCGCTAAAGGACTTCCTGATCGAACCGGGCCGAAGGATCATTCGACCCGGCGGGACGTTCATATTGGGCAGCCCGCAGCTCGGCGCTTAGAATCGTAAGGTCTGACCATGCAAATGAAAAACCTGAGATTTTCAGCTTGACAGTCGTTATCCATTTGCAAGACACTACTTGCGCTCCGAATGTGGTCAGACCACTTAGACAAAAACACCTGCCGCACAGTCCGAGTTTAGCGGCCGCGGGGACCCAAACTGGATGCAAATTCACGGAGGATTGAATGAGAAGTATTGCCGTAATAGGACAATCACGCCTTGCAGAAAGACCAGGAAGCTCGCAACGCCGTATACCGAACAGCATCGGCTTGGCGCTACTGGCGGCTTTGCTCGTTGCAATCGTGTTGCCATTTTCAGCCGAGGCGCAGTTGGCAGGAACCGGATCGATTGAAGGTACTGTTACCGATTCCACGGGCGCCGTAGTCGTTGGCGCTCAGGTAAGCGCGCAGAGTCTGGCCACAGGCGCCAAGACTGTCCGCCTTACCACCAAGGATGGCCTTTATTCGCTCTCCCCACTCGATGCGGGAGATTACACCATCACCGTTTCTGCTCCGGGCTTTGAAAAGCTGGTGCGCGAAAGCATCCACGTGGATGGGTTGCAGGTTCTTTCGCTCAACATGACGCTGAAAATTGGCGCGGCAACCCAAACGATCACCGTGTCGGAGGAGCCTCCTCCTTTGGAGACAAGTAATGCCACGCTGGGCGCCACGCTGGAAAACCAGGTCTACCAGTCTCTTCCGCTGGAAATGGGCGGCGCGAATGGAATCAGCACCGATCAGCGCAGAGCTACTGACTCCGCCATCCTTATGCCCGGCGTCAGCAACAACGAGACCAAGAACAACGAGTCCGACGAGCCGATGGTCATCAACGGCAACGCCAGTTCAACCGAGATGTACATAGAGGGATTGCCCTTCGAGTCGGCTTCGGTCAGCGGCGATCCGCGTTACATCTGGTCGGCAATTTCGGTCGAGGCGGTCGATCAGTTCCAGGTGAAGACGACGGCCTACTCGGCGGAGTATCAGGGCTTGGG
>JASHVU010000429.1 GCA_030044455.1 Acidobacteriaceae bacterium
CAACGGAAACCGCCCCATTTCGCTGCGCGACGCGCGCATTCTTTTTCAGACGGCCGCCGGCGACCGCATCCAGGCCGCTGAGCCGGAAGACGTCGAGCGGCTGATGACGCAGAAGGACCGCCAGGGTTCGAAAATCCCCATGCCCGGCCCGATTCCCTCCATTCACCTGAAACCGAAGGCAAGCAACAAGGAGATCGAAGAAGACTTCGATACCTTCGAATACCAGGCGATCGTCGTCGAGCCGCACACCACGCGCGCCGGCTTCCTTTTCTATGACGTCTCCGATCTACCGCATCCGCTCCAGGGCGCCAAGCTCTATCTGAAAGAACTGCGCAACGCCGACGGCGACGAGCTCTTCTATTTCGAGATTCCCTTCGACAGATACCTGCAATCGAAGTCAAGCGCGATGAACTAGGAAAGCACGTCAGCGAGTCGGTGAGTCAGCAGGATGAGTGTGCCGAGTAGATCTCAGTCTCCATTTCACTCGTTCGCTGTTTCGCTGCTCAACTGTTCATTGTTCACTGTTCCACTGTCCCTCGGAGTCGATCTGCGCGCGCAGCGATTCGGCAGTCAGTTCGTCGGCCTTGCGCAGGCCGGGAAAAGCCACTGACCAAATTCCGGCGACGGCCAGCGATCCCAGGCCACCTATGACCGTGGCGCGGACTGCGCCCCACCACTGCGCGGTGAGCCCGCTTTCGAACTCACCCAGCTCGTTAGAAGCGCCGATGAAGAGTGAGTTGACGGCGCTGACGCGGCCGCGCATCGCAGGCGGCGTCGCCAATTGCAGAATCGATCCGCGGATGATGACGCTGATAGTGTCCGCAGCTCCTGCGATGGCCAGGGCAGCCAGCGAGAGCCACAGCGAACGCGACAAGCCGAAGACGATGGTGAATGCACCGAAGATGGTTACGCAAACGAAGAGCCAGCGGCCGGCGCGCTTGCGCATGGGGAAGCGAGCCATCACCAGTGACATGGTGATGGCGCCCATGGCGGGCGCGGCGCGCAGGAGTCCCAGTCCGCGCGGGCCCTGGTGAAGAATGTCATGAGCAAAGATGGGCATCAGCGCCGTGGCGCCGCCCAGCAGAACAACAAAGAGGTCGAGCGAGAAAGAACCCAGCAGCATTGAAGCCCGCCTTACGTATTTGAAACCGGCCAGCATCACCTCGAGCGAAAGAGCACGATGCTCCATCCTGCCGGGGCGGACATGCAGGGTGCTGACGAGAGTGACATACCATGCCAGTGTAGTCAGTGTGAAAAGGTAGACGATGCCTGCGCCCTCAAGCCCGGCCTCGCGCAGACGCGCTCCGAGCGGAAGCGTAAAGAGCAGACCTCCGAGTGCGGGGCCGGTAATGTTGGCAAGCTGAAAAATGGCTCCGCCCCAGGTGACCGCGTTGACGAAGTGCTCTTCGGGAACGAGATGAGGAATCAGCGCTGAGCTTGCCGGTCCGGAGAAGGCGCGTCCCGACCCGATCACAAAGAGCACTGCGTAAATGGGCAGAATGCTTTGCGAACCGCGGCAGGCGAGAAGCACCAGCGCCGTAGTGCAAAGCATCTGCAGCGAGTAGCAGATAAGAATGACGTGCCGCCGGTCAAAGCGATCGGCGGCGTGGCCCGCAGGCAGCAAAAAGATGAGTCCCGGCAAGAACAGCGCTAATCCGGTGTAGCCGAGATCGATGGCCCGATGCGTGATGGAGTAGATCTGCCATGCAACGGCGACGGCCTGGGCCTCGGCGCCAAGGATGGCCATCACGCGCGCCAGCTGGTAGCGGCGGAAGTCGCGCGAACGAAACGCCTCAACACTGCTGCGGCTGTTTTGTGGGGGAGAGGATGCCATGCGTTATATACAAGCGTAAATTGACGGAGCTGGCCACGCAAAAGACGCACTTTGGATGCAGTTTATTTGCTGCATCAAAACGAATACGCGAAAGCGCAACTTAAGCAGACAACCTGTGTTCATCAACTTGCTTGGATCATGCGGCGAGGGCGAAAAAGAGCTGTAACCTGACCGGCCGCGCGGTTCATCTAATAAAGCGAAGGTGAGGTGATTTCAGCTGTTGAGCAAGACCAGACAGCGAGTCGCCTCGGAGGTGAAGCGAATATGAAAAACACAGCATTTGCAATAGCAGTAAGTGCAGTGGCCGGTTGCATGCTTGCAGCTGTGCCGGCATTTGCATCGAGCGAGAATCAACTTGGGCAGGGCCAGGCGGTGATCACGGTTGTGCCCGCCAAGAACTCCGCCCCGGCCGCCGTTAACCCGCAGGACTTGAGCCTGAAGGTGAACGGCAAAGCCACAAGCATTATGGGCCTCGCACCCCTGCAGGGCCCCAACAGCAAAGTTGAACTGGTTGTGCTGATCGACGACTCGGCGCGTTCAAGCCTGGGCAATCAGATGAACGATGTCGCCAACTTCATTAAGACCCTGCCCCCGAATGCGGCGGTAACGGTCGGTTACATGGAGAATGGCCGCGCGGCGCTTACCGGCCCTTTCACCATGGATCGCAACCAGGCAGTGAAGGGATTGCACATCCCCATGAGCGTGCCTCAAATCAACGCCAGCCCGTACTTCAGCCTTGATGCTTTGGCCAGGAACTGGCCCTCCAACAATCCTGATGCGCGTCGCGAAGTGGTGATGATCACCAATGGCGTGGATAACTACGATCCCCACTACGATCCCTACGACCCGTACATGCAGACCGCAATCAACGATTCGGTCAAGGCGCACATGATCGTCTACTCCATCTACTGGCAGGATGCCGGCCGCTTCGGTCGTGGCATGTTCGCGACCAACGCCGGTCAGAACCTGCTGCTGATGGTGACCGGCGCCACGGGTGGAAACAGCTACTGGATGGGTATGGGAAATCCGGTATCGCTTATTCCGTACCTCGACGACATCAAGCAGCGGCTCGACAACCAGTATGAGCTGAGCTTCATGGCGCCTTCCAATGGTCGCCCTGAGCTTGCCAGCCTCAAGCTGAAAGTGAACAACGGAGCCAAGGTGGACGCGCCTCAACAGGTGGTGGTAACTGCCAGCAGCGGAGCCGGGGGCGAATAATAAACAAGCAAGAGCACAACGAAAAACAACGGCCGGTCTCGATAAGAGACCGGCCGTTTTCCTGCGATCGGTTGTGGGAATTGCCGTTCTCGGTTGTGAAGCCCGCCGGGCCCGATCGCTCGGTTCATTCGCAGCCGCCAGACTCCTGCTATAACAATCGTGATGAGTCCGGCCATCGTTACCACCTCGCTTACTCGCCGTTTCGGCGACTTCACCGCCGTCGACGAAGTGAATCTGACCGTGGCGGCGGGGCAGTTTTTCGGGTTCCTGGGGCCCAATGGGGCCGGTAAATCCACCACCATCAAAATGCTCACCGGGTTGCTCGCGCCCACATCGGGCAGCATCAGCATTCTGGGCGAAGATCTGACCGAGAAGTCGGCCGAAATCAAGCGGCAGATCGGTGTAGTGCCCGAGGGCCTGGCGCTGTTCACGCGGCTTACGGCAAGTGAATACCTGCGCTTTGTGGGGCGGATGTACGGCTTGGACAAGACGACCACCCTGGATCGAACCCAGGAACTGCTCGAATTCATGCACCTGGCCGACGAGCCAAAGAAACTGATCGCCGATTTTTCGCACGGGATGCAGAAAAAGCTCGCGTTGGCCGCGGCGGTGATTCACGGGCCCAAGATATTGTTCCTCGATGAACCGTTTGAGGGCGTTGACGCCGTGGCAGCAGGAACGCTGAAGATCATGCTGCAGCGCATGATCGCGCGCGGCGTAACGATATTCCTCACCTCGCACGTGCTTGAGATTGTGGAGCGGCTCTGCACCCACGTGGCAATCATTCACAAAGGCCAACTGGTGGCGCAGGGATCGCTTGCGGAATTGCGCGCGGGAGCGGGCCGGTTGAGCGCGGCTTCGCAGGCGGCCAGCAACACGCTGCATCTGGTATCGGGCACGCAGAGCCTGGGCACGCAGAGTCTCGAGCAGATCTTCCTTGAAATTGTGGGCGCGAGCGGCGAAACCCCTACCGAGCAGGAGCTTTCATGGCTGAGCTGAGCGCCGCCTCGGGAACAGCAGCGGCTGTGCCGCCGATTCCGGCGCGCGCACAGTTGATGGCCGTGGCGTGGCTGCGCTGGCGCTTGTTTGCGAATGCATTTGTGCGCCGCCGGCCGAAAGGAACGAGCCAGGTATTGGGGCTGGTGTTCGCGATCTTTCTGCGTATCTTTCTTTGGCCCATCTTTGCAGTGATGGTGCTGGGCCCGGTGGTATTCAGCGGCTTTCTGGCGTGGAA
>JASHVU010000430.1 GCA_030044455.1 Acidobacteriaceae bacterium
GCGGTCTTCTCTACGGCATTCACGATTGTGCCGGTTTTTATTGACGCGGGATCGAGTCGCGCGGTGATGGCATCGACAAGCTGCTGCATGCCTCCGCGTAGCGCCGTAAACAGGGGCGCTCCGCGCTCTGGCGTTTTGGAGGTGGTTTTTGCCCGGGCGGCCATTTGCTGATGTGCCGCCAGCATGCCGCGGGTGAGCGAGCCGTATTTGCGCTCCATTTCGACCAGGCGCGGCAGCACGGTTTGCGCGCTCAGCTGCGCGGCGTCGCCTCCATAAATGCCGCTGAGCAGCGGATCGGCGAGACGGTCGACGGCCTCGGGGCCGAAGTGG
Source organism: Acidobacteriaceae bacterium (assembly GCA_030044455.1). Classification (GTDB taxonomy): domain Bacteria; phylum Acidobacteriota; class Terriglobia; order Terriglobales; family Acidobacteriaceae; genus Telmatobacter. Next base: position 331 of record JASHVU010000430.1, read on the forward strand.
CGCTCGACCAGCGCGGCAACCGACTCATCCTGCTCACTGGGGCGCGGAGGGTGCAGCAGCTCAAGCGCCATGCGAATCTTGGTGTGCAGGCTGAAAAGTCGCGTGAGCGCGGTGGGGATGAGCTTGGTGGGAATCAAAAACATGAGGCCGTCGGGCAGCGGAACAAGACGGTTGTGGACGACGATCCAGGTCTTGCGGGCAGCGTCGTTGGAGGGGATGAGTTGATCGCCGAGTCCCAGCTCGCGGCATAGTTCGGCGGCCGCGGGCTTTTCGGTAATGAATGAGTCGGGGCCCTTCTCAATGACCGCGCCGTTGACGATTTCGGATGCCAGCGAACCGCCCAGCATCGGTCGTGCCTCGAATAGCGTGTACTCCACCGGATCACCGGCAGCGCGCGCTTTCTGGAGCTCATAAGCAGCGGCCAGACCTGCAATGCCGCCACCGATGATCGCTATCCGCGTTTGGGACATGACCTCACCATGAAAACACATTCCGGGAAACGACTTGCAAGTGCCGGGGTTGCGCCGTCCCGGAGAAATACCGTGCAGGACTAGAATCAAGGCGCAGGCACGTGTTGAATGTGATCAAAGTCACTTGCCGGGCGGCTCGCAACATGAACAATTGAAGCTGCTTGCACCGCTGAATCTGGTGGCATCAGGTTCCGGTATTACTCCGGGCTCGCTTTTTCCAGCGAAGTCCCTTTCCTTCACCGGGTCGCGTTCCCATTCAGGAGGCTCTCATTGAGCGCCGAATTGATTCATCGCCTTCATTTTGCCTTTACGGTCACATTCCACTATCTGTTTCCGCAGCTCACCATGGGGCTGGGCCTGCTGATTGTGGCGCTCAAAACCGTGGCGCTGCGCACGGGCGACGACCGCTGGGACCGGGCAGCGCGCTTCTGGGGCCGCATCTTCGCCATCAACTTTGTCTTCGGCGTCGTGACCGGCATCCCCATGGAGTTTGAATTCGGCACCAACTGGGCGCGATTTTCGCGGCTCTCGGGGGGCGTGATCGGCCAGCCGCTGGCCATGGAGGGAGTGTTCAGCTTCTTCCTGGAGTCGGCCTTCCTGGGGCTGTTTCTGTACGGCGAAAAACGGCTGTCGAAGAAGATGCACTGGTTTTCCGCCGTGATGGTGTGGCTGGGCTCGTGGATTTCAGGGTTCTTCATCATTGTTACCGACGCGTGGATGCAGCATCCGGTGGCGTATCAGCGAATGCCCGACGGGCACTTTGAGGTGCTCAGCTTTTGGCGGTTGCTGCTCAATCCCTGGGGGCTACTGCAATACATGCACAACATGACCGGCGCTGTGGTGACGGGCTCGTTTGTGATGTGCGCCGTGGGCGCGTTTTACCTGCTTGAAGGCAAGCGGCGCGAGTATGCCGAGATTTTTCTGAAGGTGGGCGTGATTGCCGGCGCGATTTCGACGGTTGTAATCATCTTTCCGACCGGCGATTTGCACGGCAAGTATGTGGCACGCAATCAGCCGGCGGCAATTGCGGCAATGGAGGGGCTCTTTAAGACCGCAACCGGTGCGCCCATTGTGTTGATGGGGCAGCCCAATGAGGAGACCCAGCAGATTGACAACCCGCTGGTGGTGAACAATGTGCTGAGCTTTTTGATCTACGGCACCACCAAAGCCGAGGTGAAGGGGCTCGATCAGATTCCGCGCGACCAGTGGCCCTCCGCGCTGCCATTGCTCTACTACAGCTATCACATCATGGCAGGCCTCGGGACGTGGTTTGTGCTGCTGATGCTGGGGTGCGCGCTGCTTTTGTGGCGCGGCAAATTGTCGCGCGCGCGATGGGCGCTTTGGGCTCTGTTGCTGAGTTTTCCGCTGCCTTACATTGCCAACACTGCCGGCTGGATGACGGCCGAGCTGGGACGGCAGCCTTGGCTCATATATGGGTTGATGCGGACGAGCGAAGGATACAGCGACATGGTTTCAGCGGGTAATGGATTGTTTACGCTGCTGGGATTCATGGGCATGTACACGCTGCTGGGGCTGCTATTCACGGTGCTGATCTACCGCGAGATTGCGAAGGGGCCGGAGGAGGTCGAGGCATGATGGGATTCATCTGGTTCTGGCTGGTCGCGGTAATGATTGTTGGGTACGTGGTGCTCGACGGCTTTGACCTGGGCGTGGGTGTGCTGCACATCTTTCTGGCGCGCAACGAAGAGGAGCGCGCAGCGACGCTACGCAGCATTGGTCCTGTGTGGGACGGCAATGAAGTTTGGCTGCTGGCCGGCGGCGGCACGCTCTACTTCGCGTTTCCACTGCTTTATGCCTCGGCGTTTTCGGGCTTCTATCTGCCATTGATGATCGTGCTGTGGCTGTTGGTGTTGCGGGGCGTGAGCCTGGAGCTGCGCAACCATCTCGACTTGGGCGTGTGGC
>JASHVU010000431.1 GCA_030044455.1 Acidobacteriaceae bacterium
AACGGTGAAGTTCGATCGGGAAAATTCGGCTATGCATTATGAACGCAGTAGGATGACGATGGAAGAACTGGCAGGGCGATTGGGCGGTTGTCTGGGCAGGGACCAGCAGATGGTCGACGATGAGACCGGAATTAAAGGGGACTACCAAGTCGCATTTGACTGCCCCATCGGATCGCCAAAACCGGCTATAGACGGAATTCCCAGTGATCCGGAAGGCAGTTCCCCGCTCGGTGGCAGTTCCCCACTCGTCAAGTCGCTTGATGCACTTGGGTTAAAGCTGGAAAAGCGCAAGGTGCCGATGGATGTCTATGTCATCGATCACGCTGAAAAGCCGTCGGCAAACTAACCCAGGAATGGCGCGGCCTTGCCATCGCGATTGGAAATCTTGAGGCCTTTCGGAAGTTCCTTAGATGCGAAGCGCGGGTCAAGAGACCCGCGCTACAGCCGGTTTGGAAACCGGCGATACAACCGCGCTGGAGCGCGGCGCTACTGTTCGAGAACTAATCGTAGTACTCCAACCCAAGGTGCGTGATCAAATCTTCGCCCATGATGTGGCGCAGCGTGTTTTTGAGTTTCATGGACTGGATGAACAAATCGTGCTCGGGGTAGAGACCTTCGGCGGTCTGCGGCGATTTGAGATAGAAGCTCAGCCACTCCTGGATGCCGAGCGACTTGAGGTCGGCCGAGCGCTTGGCGAGGTCGAGGAACAGGACCAGGTCGAGCGCGATGGGTGCGGCCAGAATCGAGTCGCGGCACAGGAAGTTGACCTTGAGCTGCATGGGATAGCCGAGCCAGCCGAAGATGTCGATGTTGTCCCATGCCTCTTTTTCGTCTCCGCGCGGCGGGTAATAGTTGATGCGGATCTTGTGGTAGAGGTCCTTGTAAAGGTCGGGATAGAGCTCGGGCTGGAAGATGTATTCGAGCGAGCCGAGCTTGGACTCTTCCTTGGTCTTGAAGGACTGCGGATCGTCGAGCACCTCGCCGTCGCGGTTGCCGAGGATGTTGGTTGAGAACCATCCCTTGACGCCGAGCATGCGCGCCTTGAAGGCCGGGGCCAGAACCGTCTTCATCAGCGTCTGGCCGGTCTTGAAGTCTTTGCCGCAGATGGGAGCGGCGTTCTTCTTGGACAGGCACACCAGTGCAGGAATATCGACAGTCAGGTTGGGAGCGCCATTAGCAAAAGGTACGCCCTCGCTGAGCGCGGCGTAGGCGTAGATCTGCGAAGGAGCGATGCCGGGATCGTTGGCCTCAAGGCCCTTCTCAAAGTTCTGGATGCTTAAGTGAACGGCGGTGGGCTCGAGGAAGATTTCAGTTGAGCCGCACCAGATCATCACCACGCGATCGACGGTTTTGCGGAAGGCGCGGATGTCTTCGATGACCTGGTCGGCGAGTTCGCGCTTGGTTTTGCCCTGCTTGACGTGGGTTCCGTGCAGACGCTTAACGTAGTACTGATCGAAGACGGCCGGCATGGGCTTGATGGTTTCGAGATACGGCTTGAGTTTGGCCAGCGTTTCCTTGTCGAGCACGGCGGCGTGAGCGGCTGACTCGTAGACGTTATCTTCAAAGATGTCCCAGCCGGTAAAGACGATGTCGTTCAGATCGGCCAGCGGCACAAAGTCCTTGATAAGGGGTGATTGGTTGTCGGTGCGCTTGCCCAGGCGGATGGTGCCCATCTGGGTAAGCGAACCAATGGGCTTGGCCAGCCCGCGGCGCACGGCTTCAACACCGGCGATCATCGTGGTGGCAACGGCACCCAGGCCCACCACCATCACTCCAAGCTTGCCCTTCGCGGGCGCAACTCCAGTGGTCTTGAGGCCACCTGTTGGTTCTGTCGACATGTTTTTTGCAACCTTCCTTCATGAATGAATTCGAATTGTGGTCAGTCGAACTACGCTTTCTGAATTTCAATCAATAATCAAGTGAAACACCGCGACCCCGCGGCAGGCAAATTGGGTCTCTTTATCGATGAACGGCACGGCCTTGGCGTTGCATTTATGGTTCATGCACTCTCTTTCCGCGATTCAGGTGCGACCATACGAACCACACCACTCCCAGCAGGATGGCCAGCTCGACTACCAGGTGGAAGCGATGAAACAGCTGTTCGAGACGCGGATCTGTGTGCCATCGTTCGCCCAGCTTCATGCCCACCCAGGCCAGGCAGGAATACCAGATCAGGGAGCCCACGGTGGTGTAAATGTGAAAGCGGAGCCGCCCCATTTTGGCGATGCCGGCTGGAAAAGCGACGAAGGTTTGCACCACGGGCAGCATTCGCCCCACCAGAATCGCGATGGAGCCGTACCGATCGAAGAACCAGGTCATGCGGTCAAGGTCGTGGTGGCTCATCAGGACCCATTTGCCATAGCGCATCACCAGCGGCCGTCCGCCTTTGGCGCCGATCCAGTAGGCCACTGCGGAGCCGAGATTGCATCCCAGGGATGCGACAATCACCACGAGAAACAGCATGAAGCGCCCCAGGTAAACCAGGTACCCGGAGAAGGGCATGATGAGCTCAGAGGGAATGGGAACGCCACACGAATTCAGCGCCATAAGCGCTGCGATGCCGGCATAGCCGCCAGCCTGAATGGTTTGAGTGATAAGTTGAACCAGCAGCGCCAGGATCTTTTCGTTCATGAGCTTTTTCAGTATAAAGGGAGATGCGTGTGGTTATCCTTTGGCGTGGCCGCGGCCAAGAGCAGAATCAAGTGCACGCGACAAAGTAGTACTTAGTTCTTTGATACGATAGATTTTAAAGATAAGTTAAAAAGCTGGAGGTCCCTCTTGGCTCAATTGCCCCCTGTTCCCCTTACCCTGGAGGGATCCGGTGTATTGCATCAGTTTTTTCGGTTTGACTGGAAGGGCTGGTGGAATACGCCGATGGCCGACCGCGAGCGCATTGCGGGCGAGGCCGCCCGGCTGCTGGGCGAACTTGAACGCGCACATGGGGGCACTCAGGTAAGGAGCGCGCTTTACTCGCAACTGGGGCACAAGGGCGACCTGATTCTGGTTCACTTTCGCGACAACTTTGGAGGATTGAACCAGGTGGAGCTCGACCTGGCGCGAAACCCTCTATACGATTTCTTGATTCAGGTTCACTCCTACGTTTCAATCGTGGAGCTTGGGCTGTACGAGTCGACGCGAAAGACCTATGAGGAAGCTTCAGCCAAGGGCCATGAAACCTTCGGACCCGAGTGGCAGGCCGAAGTTCAGGCGACGCTCGAGCGGCAGGCCCGGGCCATGGCACCGCGACTTTATCCCTCGGTCCCCGATACCAAGTACTTTTGCTTTTATCCCATGGACCGTAAACGGGGCGAGCAGGTGAACTGGTACAAGGTTCCATTTGAAGACCGCCAGCAGATGATGCATCTCCACGGGCTGATTGGCCGCCGTTATGGTTACCAGGTAAAACAGATCATCTCCGGATCGATCGGGTTGGATGACTGGGAGTGGGGCGTTGATCTGTTCTCTGACGATCCCGTAGCGTTCAAGAAGCTCATTTACGAGATGCGATTCGACGAGGTGAGCGCCGTGTATGCGCAGTTTGGCCAGTTTTATGTGGGCATCCGGCTGCCGGTGGAGAAACTGCCGGCGTGGCTGAACGGAAAGCTGGAATAGCAGGCAGTGTATAGACTCAAGGTAATCCCCGGGGTGAGAATCCATCAAACTCCGGCTTCGCAGCTTCCTGCACGACTACAACGTCAACCGGCGCTTTATCGGGTTTCAACTCCAGGCCAAGCTGTTCGCGCAAAGCAGTAAATAAACCGGGGAAGGCCGAATCTGGAGGAACGCCATTTCCGCGGTCGTGCGTCCAGTTTAATTTGAAGTCGTATTCGCCGGCCAAGCCGGTTCGATTGACGATCACACGGTCGGCAATCTCGCGTTGCGAAGAAAGATAGTTGGCGAGACTGTCCATGGAAACTCCAATTGCGGTCATCGCGCTGTTGTGTACTGAAAGACCATGATTCTTTTCCTCGGGAGCTGAGGGGCTCAGTTTACTGCCTGACCGAGTAACCGCCAGCGCATAAACAGGCTGATCCTGCGAGCTTCGAATCACCTTTAATCTGAAGCGGTCGGAAAGCAGCGACTGGAGCATGAGGCTGCGGGCCCTGACCCATTGCTCTCGATTCATGTTTTGCATCTTCAGGGTTTCCGCGTCGTCGGCTTTGGCAATGACGTCGAAACGATCAGCATCGATCCACTTAGGTCCGCCAATTACCTGCGAGTCGGACTTGAGGCCGTAGGCT